>JBAYGQ010000562.1:0-2515 GCA_041666585.1 Bacteroidota bacterium | reverse complement strand
CAGGTAAGTATTTCGAACTCAGCTACAGATAGAGATACTGTCAGCCTTAGTTTCAACAACATATCACTTAAAGATACAATAGCTGTTTTGTATGCACTTGTTCTTCAGGGTACTCCTGCGAGAGATGATATAAAAATTCTAAAATTTACGATTGATTACGATACAAATCTTGTAATAAGGACTTATAACGGTTCTATTAGTCTTGAGGAAACTTGTATCGGTACAACATCGAGGGCAATTTTGCTTACAGGCAGGGGAGTTACCCTGGAAGTTTCGCCGAATCCGGCTTCGGACGCTTTTAATACAGAACTTAATCTGATTGAAAACGGACACTATAGTATTGAAATAATTAATACCAAAGGACAAATTGTTGAAAAAATATTTGAAGGTAATTTAAAGTCAGGTAAGTATTCGATGATATTTAATTCCAAAAGTCTTAACTGCGGAAAATATCTTGTAATTATGAAAACACCCACAAAAATTATTACAAAATCAGTCATTATATTTCGGTAATTAGTTATTTATTGCTAATTTAGATATTGTTTAAAAAACGATAAAATTGATGACAAAGATATTTATATATATAGTTATTATTTTTACATTTTTATTAAGTTCAGAAGTACTTCATGCACAGAAAATGCTTGGAGATTTCAAGGTATATAAAATTCTGGATTCTAAGGATACATTACTGATAAACCGCAAGCAGACAGATTGGTGGTTTGGGCTTACAGGCGGATTTAACGGAAATTTTTATTTCGGCAAGCTTGAAATACCTGCAAATCCCGCTCCCGATGCTCCGCCGATAGGAGTAGGAAATAATCATTTATTTGACCTTCCATCGAGTACAGGTACAGGTTCATTTCTTGGAGTGTTCGGCGAATGGTCTCCTCCCGAATCCAAATGGGGTGTGCATTTACAGGTTAATCTATTTGATTTCAGAACAACTTCATCCGTATCGTCTGTCCTGCCGGATTCAGTCAAAACAAGATATGGCATAATTACTGATTTTAATTATGTTTCAGTATCACCTTCTGCACGCTACAATTTGGGTTTTTGGAATATGAATCTATTCGGAGGTTTGGATTTCGACTTGCTTATGAGTTCAAAAGCAAAGCATAAAACTTATTTTAATAATACAGCGGATATTAATCATGACAGGATTCTGGCTTTATCTCCGAATTCTTTAAGAATGGGATTGCATGTCGGAATTGCCTATGAATTTTTAGTTGCAGATATGTACAACAGAATAAAAGTAATGTTTTCTCCTTATTTATCATTGAATGCAGGAACTTCTATTATTAGCAATTACTATAGTTCTTCGCGAAATACAATTTTTTGCAGGGCGGGGTTGTCACTTAAATTTAGTATAGATGCCGTACAAAAAGACACTCTGAAGTTTGACCCCGATTACGAGGAGCCTCCTAATGCGGTAGTAACTTTGCAAAGAGAGAACGGAGTTAGTTTTCCGGGATTTTATCTGTTCGATTTACTTCCTGCTTTAAGGGTAGCATATATAGAAAAAATAGAAACAGGCGAAGAAGTTGCAGAGGCATCCAATGTGGTTGAAACCGATGTCAAAAGCAATGAAGGAATCGAAGGCTACGAAGAAACAACTCCGCCCCCTGCAACTACAAATAAAAAGTATAATATTCAGGTAGGAACAGAAAAAAGTTTTACTTTTAATACATCAACCACTACTTTGTTATCCAAAGACGCTAAAGATTATCTTGATGCTGTGGCAGAATACCTAAAAGCCAATCCCGGCAGAAGAGTACGCATTGTAGGGCATTCAGACGATCAGGGTACTTTTACTCAACAACAGGAAAGATCTGAGGAGCGGGCAAGACAAGTAGTTCAGTATTTGGTGATTAAGGATATCGGCAGAGGAAAACTTCTTGACAGAGGGGACGGTGCCCGTAATCCAAAGGCTCTAAATACGACGGAGAGCGGTAGAAAGAAAAACCGTCGTGTTGAAATTGTTATTGAATAGAATTTTAATTAATATTGTTTGAGGTTTTAAATGGCTTCTCAGAATTTACCTGTATGTGTTGTTGAGGATAACAATTCAATAAGAAAATTATTCTGTGCTTTACTTAATAAAGGCGGATTTGCTACAGTAGAATTTGCTAACGGACAAACCGCTTTAGACTGGTTACAAACAAATGAAGCTCAGCTCGTTATAGTAGATATTTTGCTTCCTGATATAAACGGAACTGAAATTTTACAATCTGTGCGTAGATTAAAACATGGTGAAAAAATGCCTTTGGTTGCTATTACCGGATTTGCACACGCTAACGACAGAGAAAAGTATTTAAATATGGGTTTTAATGATTACATAGCAAAACCGATTAATGTTCCGACTTTCGTAGAGCAGGTGAAACAGATTATTAATAAATAATTCGATGAAAAAAAATAATTATAAATAATAAAAAAAAATATTATGGCAGATAATCAAATAATAAACTCGTCAAGTTATGAGGCTATTCTTAAAGAAGCCGGTAAACAGAAGGCAGGT
>JBAYGQ010000561.1:0-2520 GCA_041666585.1 Bacteroidota bacterium | reverse complement strand
TATTTTAATATAAATAATTATGTTAAATCATTATCAACTTACTTTGATGCACTAAAATATATTGATATAATTGAAAATAAAAGTTTAGCTGAAACAATATATAATAATATTGGCTTGTCTTACTCTGAACAAGGAAATCATAATGAAGCTATTAATTACTTTTTAAAAAGTTTAACAATATCAAGCAAAATTCAAGACTCTTTAAGTATTGCTGTTACTTACCTAAATCTTGGTAATGAATACTCTAAACTTGGAGAAAATAAAAAAGCTATTGAAATTTTGAATAAATCAGTTGAAATATTGAAAATGATTGATACTCCTACTGATTTAGCTTCTGCATATTTAGTAAGAGGCAATTATTACAAAGAAAACAATGCTCCTGAAAAGGCTCAATCCGATATATTAAAGGCACTCGAAATATACAAGACTCTTGATTTAATTAACGGACAAAAAAATGCTTATTGTTTATTGTCTGAATTATACATCTTATCAAATAAGAAATCACAAGCTTTACAAGCATTCCTAAAGTATAAAAGTGCTAATGACTACTTATCGTCGGCTGATAGAACAAAATCAATAGTAATTACTAATGATAAAATTGCGGCATTAATCGAAATAGAAAAGTTAGATTCTGTTCTGAATCTTGAAAGAGAGAAATTCAATAAATTATTATTTATATTTCTATCAATAATAATTTTTGCAGCTATGGTGATTGCAATTTTCTTGGTAAGAAAAAGAATGAACGAAAGATTAAATCTAAAAGAAATGCAATTGGATTACTTAAAAGTAAATAGTGAAAATTTACATGAATCCTTTGCTACTGAAGTCAAAGATAAAATGTATCTGTTGGGTACTTCCATACTTGAATCAAAAGATAGTGCAAATTACAGACTTCTGAAAACTTCTTATGATGATGTATCGCACACCATAACGGATGTTTTGGTTAAATATAATGTTGATTACAATTCAAATTAATGAAAGGAACATTTATGGCAGAGTACCCATCAAATTTTAGTTTCCAGGCTTCAGACAGCACGCTGCACTGGGATGGCGTTACGGATGCAGTTGAGTACCAGATTGAATTTACTCCTGACCCTCTGCAAATTGCATGGCAAATTGCCTATTCAGGAGGTAATGATACTTTTTGCCCTTTCAATCAACGACCGGGTACTTATGCAATAAAAGGTAGAGGAAGAATGAAAGGACCATGGGGTATTTATGGTCCTATTGAGTACATAGACGTACCATAACCATATTTTCTTAATTCAGAGCCGGTTTGAATTTATAGTAAAACCTGCTCTGTTTCTATATTTTAAATACACTGTTGAAGAGATTGGATGAAAATGATCTCTGTGGAATTTATTTGTAATGGTTGAAACATACATAAATAATTCAGGAACAGGGCTTTAAATTATTTAATTGTGCATAATAGTAATATAAGTAATAAAAGTGAATCCTCCGAAAACATAGACCTACTCACAGCTTCTGTTGATTTTTTTAAATAAAATATATTTTGATTTTAATAAAAATAATTTGGAAATATTCTATTTATTTAGTATATTCTAATTAGTGTTTTTCACTTGGAATGTAACAGAAAAAAAATGTTGCCACATATGGCAACTTGCCGAAGGGCAATACAAGAAGAATTTTTTATGTTTGTGAGTTTGTTTTATAATTAATGAGTACATAGGAAAGTTATACTTAGCTGATGCAGAGCCATGAACAGCATCAAAATTCACAAAGTATGATGTTGTGAAAAATCCGATTCAGTAGTACAAACAAAAATCCATGAAAGGAGGAGCAGATTACTTCTTTAGAAAAAATGGTTTTGGTAAATAAGTATGGAAAATTAAAAAATTGTCATTCCCTCGAAAGTGGGAATCCATTGTATTTTATTGTGTTATGGATACCAGCTTTCGCGGGAATGAGAATAAATCTATACTAAATTAACAATACCGAAAAAATTACTGTTTTTTGAGAAGAAATAATATCAGTCACTAAATCATCGGATAATATAAAGTGCACAATTATGAACAAAATACAAAATAGAGAATCAAGCAAAATTGTCGTATTCAGTCTCAATGAGCCACGGTATGCCCTATACTTATCAGCAGTTGAAAGAGTGGTCCGTGCAGTAGAAATAACACCTTTACCAAAAGTTCCCGATATAGTTTTAGGCATTATTAATCTTAATGGGGAAATAATGCCTGTAATAGATATTCGCAAACTTTTTCGTTTACCTTCTTCGGTAATTAATTTAGAAGATCAATTCATAATTACCCGTACATCGAAGCGTCATGCAGTACTTGTTGTTGATGCTGTTATAGGTGTTTACGACATTGCTCACCATCAAATAATAGATGCTGAAGATGCTTTCCCATATACTAATTATATTTCGGGAGTTACAAAAATTGAAACTAATATTATTCTAATTAATGATCTTGAAAAATTTCTATCTTTAGATGATGAAAAAAAATTGAGCGAAGCACTTTCAAAAGGAGTTAAATGAAGCAAATCTTT
>JBAYGQ010000560.1:0-2522 GCA_041666585.1 Bacteroidota bacterium | reverse complement strand
GGATTATCTGAACAAGAGACATATTTCGATATTTGCAAGTCTCAATCCGGTGCAATCGAAAGCATAACTGCGATTCCGAATAAATCTTCTTCGAGCATTCAACTTGATTTAATTTTAAAGGATTCCAGAAATATCAACATATCTCTTTATGATTTGAGTGGTAAACTTTTGAAAAAATTCGATAACTATAACCTGGACGCAGGAATACAGAGCTTAAATCTTAATATTGATAATATACATAACGGTATATTTTTACTCAGCGTTCAATCAGATAAAAGCGAATTAGTAGTAAAAAAGATATTTTTACTTTGAGCGATTATTTTATATGTTTATATTCCATCGGCAGGCTCAGGGAACGATTACAGGTCGTTGAGCCTGCCGAAACGACAGATTCACTTTTATGTAGAATTTATACTTTCTTCTTTTCTACCGCTTCTTTTACAATTTTGGCAAAGGTTAGGGCGTAGTCTTCCTGCCGCTCGGGTAAGGATTTTTTGGCTTTGGTTTCCATTTCTAAATCAGGTCCCGGAGGCAGATTGTTCCACATTTTCTCTATTTTTTCTGATAGTTCTTCTGCACTTTTCGGGGCAAAATACATTGCGTTCGGCGGATTCTGCTCGCGGTGTACGTTCAGGTCGGATAATAAAATACTTTTACCGACAGACTTCGTTTCCTCCACCGTTGTGCTCCAGCCCTCAAACAAAGACGGATTAATCACAAACGCACTCTGTCTGATTAACGAAAATACATGCTCGTACGGTACCATCCCGAGGAAAGCGGCTCTGTTCCTTAGCTCTAACTCAGAGATTTTTCCGAAAAGTGCCGACATAAAAGAAGGATTGCGGACATCGTTCATGTTGCCTGTGCAAACCAGAAAAACATCATTGCATTTTCCCCGCTTTTTCAGTATGCTCAATGCCTCCAGTACGGTTAAATGATTCTTGTGCTTCCACAATTGATTCGGCAGATAAATAAACTTTTCAGGTAAATTGTAAATTCTGCACACGGTTTCGGGAGCTATATCATAAATCCCCTCTGGTACAGATGCTGTAAAATGAAGAACTCTTGCCTTGCTAATGTAATCAGGTGCGAACCTACTGTAATCATTGAGAGCATCTTGGCTTGACAGCACGACCAGATCAGAGCGGATAGCAGTATCTAAGAAAGCCGCATTGCGTCCCTTTACTTCGCTTTCGCTGAACATCTCTGGCAGATGCAATTGCTGGAAATCGGGTAGCCAGCTTATTTTTGCGATACTCTTATTTACATAACAACTTATATTGAACACTGCATCAACAGGTGCTTCCGGGAGTCTGTCAATGTCCCGCTGAACTTTGTAATCAACACCCAATATTTTTCGTGATAAAGCAGGAAGAATTAAATTAATATTTTGCGATAAATAGTTCAATGCCGGGTTCTGCGTCTCTTCTTTTGAAGAAGATGCAGGTTCGTAAATGATGAATTCTATTTTATCATACGCATATTTATTGACTGCGGAAATTAAATTTTGAATATATGTAACACCGCCTGTCCACAGGGTTCCAACCGGTTTGGGAATTGCAACTATCAGTCTTGAACTCAATGCTACAATCCCTTTCGCGGTATTTTAAAAAGCATTGCAAGTACAGCGAAAACCGTCGTATAAAGCGACGAGGCAAGTCCGTATTTCAGGAAAAACGGTATAAATGAAATCTCTGTAGGTTTAATATAAAAGAAATAATAAATCAAATTATGAATAACGGCACATAGCAGAGTAATCAGTATGAAGCGGTAACTGCCGATAATCAGATTAGACTTGTTCTCGCGGTAAAAGAATCCCGCCACGAAACCCACAACTGTCTTAGCCAGAGCGTTTGTACCGATTACATCATGCGAAATAACATCGAACAAAATACCGCAGGCAAAAGCCGCAAAAATACCGACAAACTGCCCTTCCGAGAGAGCTATCCATACACAAAGAATCAGAATAAAGTCCGGTGTAAAAGTGCCGATTGCAATAAAATCAAGAATTAAAACATTGATTACGGAAAGCAATAATGCGGCTATAGCATAGTAAATATACCGCAGAGTCTGCGACTTATTTTGTTGTGGTAAATTGAAATTAATTTTCATAGACAAATATATCTTTATATGCTTTTCTACAAAATTCCGAAAAAAAGAGGAGATTTCATAGAAAACAAAGATATTAAATAAATCATAAATTCGTCTCTAAAATTAAAATCAGATAAGAATCAAGATTTATGCTGAAAAAATCAGTACTTTGAAATTTGATTGAATCTTATTAAATTTGAATTAACAAACAAAAATAAAGGGTAATGTTATGATAGAAATTGCGGGTGATAAAATAATTTTCTCAAAAAAAACATGGGAAGATTTAAAAAACGACAGCTATTTTCATGAAATAATAGAAGTCATTGAAGTCCGGGAAGAATTGATTAAAACAATGGAAGAAACTGAGTATTTTGTAGATTACGATGAGTACAGAAAAACAAGAATGGCTAAATAAAAATGTATAAGGTTAT
>JBAYGQ010000559.1:0-2524 GCA_041666585.1 Bacteroidota bacterium | reverse complement strand
TATCAGGCTTCTCAGTATTGATATTAAATAATATACTGTCAATGTTTTTAATGTCATAAATTTTGGATTGTCCTGACTGAACAATTTTCATTATTTGATTTCCATCAAATAAGATGGAATCAATTTCCTTAATATCAATGTTAGTTTTTATAGACATTTTCTGAAAAATAGTCATTGAATAAGATTGATCTGACAGTATAAAAGTCAGATTCTTAATGTCTTCAATTTTATACTCCTTAAAACTTCTGTCCCGCAAATAAAATTTAACTGACGGAGTCTGGGGAAAAACAGATATTGCTATAAGGAAAATACATAACACTAATAAAATCTTTTTCATCTGTAAATCCTTATTTTTTTACTATTGCTGATTATTTTCTTTTTATAAGTATAAAAAAATAAGTAACTTAAAAGAATGTTTCCAAATCCTCATTTTCAAAGTTTAAAATAAATTCTTCGTTTTATTAAAATTTTTTGAATTTAGAAAAAATACTTTAGAAAACGGACTTTCAATAAACCCTATTAAACCACTCCATCTCTCATTACCATTGGTATTGACAATTAATTTGAAAAACGTACTAACCTTTAGAATTAAAAAGTAATTACAGTATTACTGGTCACTCTCACCCAGCCGTAACTTGTTTTCTGATGTCCTGTAATAACAATATCCCTGCTTGGCTTGGCAGTCAGATAACTTATTACACAAGTCTCAATATAAACTTTTTGTTTCTGCATAATTCGGAATTCTATTAATATCTCCTACCTTTATTAAGACGAACTTACAAAAAAATATTTCTATAGTCAATAGTTTTTTATATGGGATTTAAAAAGCTTTTCCAGCTATAACTGACTCGGGTTGAATCTGCAATCAATGAGGCAAAGTGAAAATTACCTATATTTGCATAATATTTATTTATTAAGCGGAACCTGATTTGAAAAAGCAAGCTGTATTGGAGCTAAAACCCGAACAAATACATAATGATGAGCTGATTCGCAAAATTTCGGCTCGTGCCTGCCACGTAAACGAAAGTGATATAACAGGAATTGACTATCTGAAACGCTCTCTCGATTCACGCAAAAAACCTCGATATGAGCTTGTTGTAGAGGTTTATGCAAATGAACCTTATCCTGATAAAGAACAGTATAAATCGAATTATAAAGAAGTAAGCGGTAAAAAACGTGTGATAATAGTAGGTGCGGGTCCGGCAGGATATTTCGCCGCATTGGAACTGCTCGAATACGGCATTAAGCCTATAGTTCTGGAACGAGGGAAAGATGTAAGGGCAAGACGCAGGGACCTGAGAAATCTGATGCAACTCGGAGAAGTAAATCCTAACTCAAATTACTGCTTTGGTGAGGGCGGTGCAGGAGCTTATTCTGACGGAAAACTTTATACTCGTTCCGATAAAAGGGGTAATACTAAAAAGGTATTGCAAATATTAGTTGAGCACGGTACCGACTCAGATATTCTGATTGATGCACATCCGCATATAGGCTCAAACAAACTGCCGGGAATAATAGCATCAATCAGGGAAACTTTAGAACAACACGGCGGTGAAGTGCATTTTAACTCGCACGTATCCGATATTATATTGAAAGGAAACCGAGCTGTCGGAGTAATTGTAAACAATGCAGATGAAATTACTGGAGATGCTGTAATTCTCGCAACAGGTCACTCAGCACGCGATATTTACCATTTGTTCAATGATAAGAATATCCATATCGAGACAAAAGCATTTGCAGTGGGCTTCCGCGTGGAACATTCGCAGGAACTGATTAATACAATTCAGTATGGTGAAGGATACAGCGAAGAGCTACCTCCTGCAAATTACAGACTTGCGGCACAGTTCGGTGAGCGGGGTGTTTTCTCCTTCTGTATGTGTCCCGGAGGATTAATTGTGCCGTCGGTTACAGCATCCAAAGAATTGGTTGTAAACGGGATGTCAATGTCCGGACGTAATTCCCGCTATGCAAACTCAGGCATAGTTACTTCGGTTGATGCCCGTGATTTTGAAAAGTACAGTAATTTCGGTGCACTTGCAGGATTACGATTTCAGGAAAATTTAGAAAAAAGATTTTATACGGACAACGAAGCGAATCCACTGAAGGCACCTGCACAGAGATTGCTTGATTTCGTAGAAAGCGGGAAATCCTCATCTTTGAACGATTCATCTTACATACCCGGGCTTGTACTTTCCGAACTGCACAAGTTGTTTCCGGCTACTATTGCGGCAAGACTGCAATCTGGAGTAAGAAGCTTCGGATATAAAATGAAGGGTTTCCTGACAAATGATGCTAATGCGATAGGGCTGGAATCCCGCACCAGCTCACCCGTCCGCATAACGCGCAACAAGGAGAGTTTTGCTCATGTGCAAATCGAGAATCTTTATCCCTGCGGCGAAGGCTCAGGATATGCGGGAGGTATTGTGTCCTCGGCATTAGACGGACAGAATAGTGCGAGAGCTATTGCAATTAAGAATTAAAAATTAAAAATTAAAAATGAAATGACATACAAAATGGAAACACC
>JBAYGQ010000558.1:0-2532 GCA_041666585.1 Bacteroidota bacterium | reverse complement strand
ACGGCTCTTTGCACCGGCATTTGAAAATCCCGAATTTCCTTCATCTATTCCTGAAATATACCATGGATTGAAATAAAACGTATCCTTTTCTTTCCAATAACAATTATTATTTGGACAAACATAATCGTAATACCTATTTAAAAAAATTGAATCTTGAGATGAATTTAACTGTGTGCTTAATGTTAATTCACTTTCAAGTCTTCCACCATTAATTTTTACGCTGTCACAATACGTTAACAATTCAAAGAAATACTTTTCTTCCAATCTTTCCCATTCTTGGTCAGAACATTTATTATTCAAAGGATGTATATATTCAAGATTAGTCGAAGAACTTATCACATAACTTAATATTTTCATTTCCATAACATAAGGCGTAGGACCAGTTCTATAAATCTGAATTCTTAAAAAAACAGATGAGTCTGCCCATTCATTTGGTAGGTTAATTTCATGATTCATTAATGTAGGATTAGTACCATATCTTAGAGCTAAGATTGAATCGGGATTGGGGGCAATACCGACACTATCAACAGTAAATACAACAGTTCTATCTGATGTTTTTAACAATTGTAAAACCCATTGAGAGTGATCTGAAATTCTATTTTGACCGGTATACCAAAAATAATCCTCATCTGTAAAGGTTTCCTCACCTGAACCGCCTCCACCGCCGAAACCAACTCCGCAAGGGACTATTTTTGACATTTTGCGAAAAAATTTAATTCTTGAATTTCGCGAATAAACAAATGTATTTGTTTCGCTGACATTTGTAAGTATATTATCGACGCCTTGTGTTGAAGAGTCTCCATAATAAACAAACTTTGAATCAAATAATATTTTTAACAAAATTCTCTCGGTAGTTGAATCAGTACAAATTCTTGTTTCACCAAATGTGTACATTACTGAGGCTGAATCAAATCTGTTTAAGTAATTAAAATATTTCAAATATCTTACATTTTCCGGATTTGAAGCAAAAACTGCGTTGTTCGAATCGCATTGGGAGTAAAGTTCCTTGGATGTCATAATAATTATAACAATAAAAATAATTTTGATTTTTTTCATAAAATTGACCCCCTAAATTATCTAAATAATAATTAAAAAAAATGTTTTTAATGATAAATCCATTCGCATCTTGTAAATATTTGAGTTAGCTCGGAAAATGTACAAAAATAAATGCAAGTACATGAACCTCCACTATATATATCACACCAAATTGACTGATTATTAATTTGATTGCAACCTGATGTATAATTTCTATTTTCAAGGAATAAACAGTAAATAAAATCATATCTTTGGTCTTCACATGGTAAAACTCTTAAATTATTATCCTCATCTGTGCATCTTATTTCGCATTTTACAGTAATTGTCGTACTTTTTTCTTGGCAATGCCATGTTTCAAGTATGGTACTATTATTTATTTTTTCTTGAGTACAACAAGGTGCTATACAAGGGGGTGGGTCTTTAGGATTTGCTACATTAGCTTTTACAGATATAATACCGGCTCCAAATGCCAAAATCAGGAAAAAACAAAAAATGAATTTTTTCATAGTAATTGCCTCCTATTTTAATTTCACCAATTGATTATGCAGCAAATTAGTACAAAAAAAAAAAAAAATACAATTACTTTTTGATTAATTTATTTTAATAATTTGTAAATATCAATTATTTCAATATCTTACTTGAGGCAATTATGTTGAATTTCTTATAATTATTTGTATTTTAATAAAAGACGAAGAAATATAGTTATAGATTTTATCAAAAAAACGTATTAGTTATAGTATTATTTCGCCAAATAATGTAGCAGAAGTGTACCTTTTAATCTGGACTTTAAGTATATCACCTTTTCTTATTTTATCCGGTATCGGAAAAATTACAACTTTGTTTGTATCAGTTCTGCCCTGCCACTGGGATTTATTCCGTTTGCTCGGTCCTTCTGCCAAAACTTCGTGGATACGCCCGATTTCAGCTTTGTTTAAATCTAATGCGATTGTGTTCTGCAATGCTATTATTTCGTTTAGCCTTCGGATTTTTTCATCTTCAGGTACATCGTCGGCTAAATCATAAGCTTTAGTGCCTTCCCGTGGAGAATAGCGAAACATAAAAGCACCGTCATAACGGGCTTTTTGCAGAATATCAAGAGTCCCTTGGTGGTCTTCTATTGATTCAGTAGGGAATCCTGCAATTAAATCTGTTGTCAGAGAGCAATCAGGTAATATCTCGCGGATTTTATTGATTCTCTCCAAATAATGCTCAACAGTATATTTTCTGTTCATTAATTTCAGAATTTTATTCGAACCCGATTGTACGGGCAAATGCAGATGTTTACAGATGTTTTTATTTTCAGCCATTGTGATAATCAGCTTGTCGCTTATATCCTTAGGATGGGACGTTGTGAAGCGGATACGCATATTCGGAACTGTTTTAGCAACCGTTGAAAGTAAATCTGCGAAATCCTCTCCTGTATCCGGCGAAACATAGCTGTTTACATTTTGCCCTAACAGCGTAATTTCCTTGAATCCTTCTGACTCCAGCATTTTT
>JBAYGQ010000557.1:0-2536 GCA_041666585.1 Bacteroidota bacterium | reverse complement strand
TAAATATTATTTTTTAAAAAAAATGAATTGGGATTTTTTTTTAGATATACTTTTTGATTATTATTTTCAAAAAATACTTTTATTAAATCAATTAAAAATTATATTGAAAATGTACGTTTATTTACTTTACAAAAGAACTTGATATTTTAAATTATATTTTTTACCTACTCACCCTGAACCTTCTGTTTACAACAGATAACGCTGTTTCTAATTACAGCAACATTCTCAAAAATATATTGAAGAATTCAGAAATTTTATAAACACACTAACTGATTCAAATTTTCTATTTTCATGCTTTGACAGAAAAGCTCATTAGAAAAAACTAAGAATCAATTTGAATCATAAGAAAACTGGTTGAAATAGATATTTCAAATATTAAAAAATATTTGGAAATCTTCAATTTGTTTTGTAAATAATATTTAGATTATTTTGCTTTAAATATTATGTGTTGTTGACATTTACACATATGTAAATGTGCTTGAAAGGAATGCATAGGAAAAAAACAATCTTAAAGAAATTAGGTTAATAAAATATATTCAAGAATCTTAAGCTAAAGCTAAAGATTTTTTAAATATTCTTTTAAAATTTTCTACAAATAATTTAGGAGCTTCATTATGGCAAAGTTAGGAACGCTTAGAAAAACCCAGTTTATTTATTCTGTAAAATTTGTTTGCGGGATACAGGATAATCCAAAAGAGCCTGTTGTCAGACCGGGTATTTATTCAACTGACATCAATATTTTTAATTTCAACAATGTAAAGGTTTCCATTGTTAAGAAAATTGTACCTCTAGTGGTAAAAGGCGAGGTAGTTGGAAGAGAACCAAAGTATGTTGAAAAAGTGAAATTCGAAAATATTGTTCTACCTCCTGAATCTGCAACAATGGATGATTGTGTTAAAATAGCCAGATTTTTTAATGCAAGTTTACCAATGCCTATTTCAATAGGTTTTCTGGAAATAATATCAAATAAAGAGCTTGATATTACGGCTGTTTATACAGTAAGTGACATCAAATACGGACATGTAAGTATGCATGTAAACTTAATACCGGGTAGAAAAGTTACATACTAGAATTACTGAATTAAAAAAAGCAATTGCTTAACATCAAGTAATAAAATTTATCGGGTTTGCTTAGCTAAATTAAGAACTGAGCGAAAGAAATAGGTTTTGTGATTTTTTTAAAAAAATAATATAATAATTTTTATAAAAAGTATTATTAACAAATATTTACATATTACAAATGACGGATCCAAAAGTTTTTATCAGTCTCGACCTCAAACACAATTTAATTGAATTGATTTTGTTTGTCGGACAAAGCTATAATACAAGAACAAATTGGGATATTATGGATTGGTCTTTTAAAGAAGAAATACCTGAAGAAACATGGATAGAAAAAGTAAAAGAGAAAATAAATAAATGCAATTTAATGATTGTTCTTGTTGGCAAATATATGAAAACTGCAACCGGAGTCAATAAGGAAATTCAAATTGCAAAAGAATGTAATGTTCCTATTTTTGGTGTTTACGTGGATGGTACAGATGTATCAAGCGATTTACCAGTTGGATTGGAAAGATTTCGAACAATTCCTAGGGAATGGGAGAAAATAGGGAAATGGATCGATAATTGTTTGGAAGAAGGGAAAAATGAACATCATTTATTAGAGTATTTAAATAAAAATTAAATGTTATTGTATTTTTCAATTTCTTGCTCTCAGCCTTGGAATAAGATAAAACCTAAACTGGTGAGAGAGAAGGTAAAGATGGAAAGAAGGAAATATTATGACCACTGCTAACAATTTCCCAAGGGGTTCTGAGTGGAGAAAGTGGGATTTGCACTTTCATACTAAAGAAACAAATAAAAATGATCAATTTTCAAGCCCTGATTTTGAATCATTCTGTATTTATCTTTTTCGTAATGCGATAGAGAAAAAGATATATGCTTTTGGAATAACCGATTATTTCAGTGTAGATAATTATTTGAAAATTATTGATTTTGTAACAAAAATTGAAACAAATAATAATTTCAATAAAGAAGAAAAAGCAATAATAAAAAGTATTTTAATTTTACCAAACGTTGAGTTAAGAATGTTACCAGTTACTGATAGTGGGAGACTTATTAATATTCATTGTTTGTTCAATCCAGCATATATTAACCATTTAGATAATGATTTTTTTGGTACTATCGAATATTCTGCAGGTTCAGGTAGAAAGTTTAAAATGAACAGACAGGGTATTATTGAACTTGGCAAAAATCTGGATTCAGGTCTGGATGACTCAAAAGCATTTGTTAATGGGATTAATAACTTTATTGTTTCACACAATCAAATGCAAAAACTCTTAGATGAAAATTCTAATTTTAGAGAAAATGTACTAATTGGTGTAAGTAATTCAAATAGAGATGGGGCTTCAGGATTACAAAAGCATTTTGATTTGTTTGAAGATGATATACAAAGCTCTTTAGATGGTGTCAGAAAAGCAATTTATTATTTATCTGATTTTATATTTTCAAGTAACTTTAATGATAGGAAGTATTTCCTG
>JBAYGQ010000556.1:0-2537 GCA_041666585.1 Bacteroidota bacterium | reverse complement strand
ATGAATAGATACCAGCATTGCGCCACCGGTGTCTCTTTGAAACAGCGTGTTCTTTTGATGTACGACTCGTAGATCATAACAATTTCGTTTCTCGTTGAACTCTCAAAATTGCCTCTAATCATCGATTCCCTTTCCGTTGAGAATTTGATTCACATATTTTTCAACTCTCGACTCCCGGGTCTTGGATTGTTTGGGTTGGGAAAAATAAAAAATGTATGCTCTTTGCCGTCCCGGTGTCAATGAATGAAAAGCGGCTTTTAAGGCAGGTATTTCATTTAATTTAGTTTGAAATTCTTCCGGTATTTTGTATTCATCAGTCTTTTTAAACTGCACTTTTAGACTGGCTTTTTCCACTTCGACGGCATCATAAATATAAGCCTTCAAGATAGGTTCTAACTTAACTATTTCGCTTAATTTGGTGAAGCGAATCTGGCGGCCTGCCTGCACTTTCTCCGTTTGTTGGATAAGAACACCTTTGCTATCTTTTAACAATGCACCTTTGACAAACAGAACAGCACAATATTCTTTGAATCCATGTATTAAAACTATGTTACTATTGTTATACGTGTAGCAGGGAACACCCCACTTCAATTCTTCGCTCAGCCCGCAATCAAGAACTATCCTTCGAAGTTCAATAAATTCTGCTTGCCATTTTTTGGCATTGCTGATAAATGCATCAACCTTAGGATTAATATTATTCATTTTTGATACTCCGGAAAAAAAGTTGAGACTCATAATTAAAAATAAAATTTAATATTTGGCTTTAAATAATCCCTTCCCATTTGTTCCGGCATAAATAAAATTATGATTGCTGGCAAGTGAAATTATATCATATTCTTTTAGTCCAATATTTTCCCAATTATCCCCATTGTCAGAAGATTTGAATATTCCACCTCCTATTGTTCCCACATAAACGTCATTTTTGATAATATGAAAAGAAAAAATATTAATTTTTGATAAATCTCCAAAACCATTATTTTTTGCAGTCCAACTCTTTCCAAGATCTGTAGAAAGGAAAATACCGTGGTTAAAAACTGAAACGAAAATGTTATTATCTTTATTAAAAATTGTTATAATTGAACTGCAAGGCAAACCACTATTTTTTGCAATCCAATTGCTTCCTAAATCTTTAGAAAGAAAAATTCCTCCATCCAAAGTACCAGCGAATATTTGATCTTCAATATATACTAAAGATGTAATTACTTTTCCTTCAATACCATTATTTTTTTCTTTCCAAGTATTACCTTTATCTAATGATATTAAAACTCCATTTTTAACAGTACCAGCAAAAACAATATTTTCATGAAAAGCAATTGTTGTAATTTTTATTGTAGAATCTGAAAAGCCTATATTATTTACGTTCCAATGATTACCTTTATCAGTTGAATTTACAATTTGTCCATCACTAATTACTCCCCAAAAAATGGTTTGATTTATATACAATGATTTTACACAACAAGGTAAACCAACATTTTTAACTTTCCATTTTGATCCATTATCTGTTGTATAAAATATTCCAAGATGAAATTCACCAGCTAAAAAATCTTCATTTTCAATAGCTAAAGCATTAAAAGTATCTCCATGAAGACCATCAATGCATTTTTCCCATTTTAACGAAGTATTAATTGGAAACAAAGATAAAAAAAATAAAACTAATAAATATTTCATTTCAATTTCCTTTAATTAACAATTAATTATAGAACTACCGCAATATTACTTACTTCGTTTACCATATATCACTCAATTATTTTTTTTTAATCCTACTCATCTTAATCCATCAATCGCCGCTTACATCACACTCTAGAAAAAAAATGCCACGAACTTCGTTTATAACAAAGTTCGCGGCACTAAATAATTTATTTATACAACAACTAACCTGATAACTTTGCTACCGACATTTGTATTAATGACTAAGTAGTACACTCCCGGAGCCACCTTGCCGTGATTTTCCGAGTTAGCATCCCAATTTAAATTTAATGTATTTGCAAAACTATCAATTCTAAATTCTTTGACTACATTTCCCAAAACATCATAAATTTTAATATTCAGAATCTTTGTATTTACATTTGTAATATTTAACTTGATTGATAAATTATTTTCAATTGGATTAGGTCCATAAGTTATTTCTAATCCGGCTTCTGTCATGTCTTCCTGTACAGATGTATTGTCACTACCGTTATCAATTGTATCTCTTTTCATCATCCAGGGTTCTAAACATAAAAAAGCTGTTTGCATTGTTAGTATTCTGTTTGTTATGCTTCTGTTTACTAAATCATTACTTTCTTTTTTTGTTTTGTTTTTTTTATCTTCTAATGCCCTTAAATATTTCCAATTCCACATTTTTGCTGATTCATTATTTATTATAACATTAGATTCATCAATCGAATATTTCTGAATTACCGGTTTTCCGTCTAATAATGCAGAAAACTTTGCTTCAATCGGGTAATCACCTTCGAGTTTGCCGTATTCATAAAGTAATTTATTATTTGAATTTATATCAATAATATTTTCAGAAGTTTTAGCGATTGAAATACCGT
>JBAYGQ010000555.1:0-2540 GCA_041666585.1 Bacteroidota bacterium | reverse complement strand
TTCATAACTCATAAACCATAATTCATAATTAATTAAAATGGCTTCAACAATACAAATATTCGGTACAAAAAAATGCTCTGACACTAACAAAGCAATTCGGTTTTTCAAAGAGAGAAATGTAAAAACTCAGTTCGTTGACCTGAATGAAAAGGGAATGAGCAAAGGTGAATTGGAAAGCGTTACAAAGAAAGTTCCTTTGGAACAGCTGATTGATAAGGACGGTAAACAGTTCAGAAAAAGAAATATGAAATACATGGTTTTCGATTTGCAAAAAGAACTGCTCGAAGACCCTCTGCTATTAAATACACCTGTTACCCGATTTGGAAGAGACGCCTCTGTAGGATATACTCCTGAAGTTTGGAAAAAATGGTTGCAAACGCAAAAGTAAAACAATAAAAATTAATACTGAATTCAGATTTACCTGAAATTTTAAAATAAACTAAAATTAGTTGAAACTAAAAAATATATTATATTTATATAAAAAATATATTTGTTAAACCATTGAAAAATATTATTTTGTAAAGAAAATTATTTTTTTTATTTTTAAAAAATATTATTGTTACATTAAATAAATTTCAATTTAGATGATGATAAATTTTGTTTTTAAGTAATTAAAAAATAATAATTTGTTTTAGCTTTAATGATTTTATTTATTTACATCTTACCTAATTATAATAATTAAAAGTTTCTATTAAAACTGACGTTTCGGTATGTCCGGAATCGCTTTATAAAAAGAGAAAAATTAGAAAAGTAGAAAATAGAATTGCTTCAAGAAAGTTTCCAGACATACTGGATTGAAATTCAAATGAGATATTTTAGCGTTATTAAAATCGAAATATAGCTTTATCAATTATATTAATAAATTATTTTTTAAACTTATAACTAAAGTTAGGAGTATTATGAAAAATTTGCTAATTTGTTTAAGCGTTGCGGCTATAGTATCGTCATCTATAGGTGCAATGTATTTATTCCAATTAGGCTCAGCGACCGGTTTAAGTGTATTAACTCAGAATCAAACTGATGTTAACGCGGCTTTAATCGCTTTGCTTGCGAAAAAGGGAGAAGCGAAGTCTGAGTCACCTCAAAATTCCCAGCAGGTTTGTGCAACTTGTCATGAAGAACAGGTAAAATCTTTTGAACGTACAACACATTCTAAATCCTGGGACTCCAAAGATCTCGTAGTATTATGCGGTAACTGCCATGGGAGCAAACTTGCCGAGCATTTAAAAGAGAATACTACAGCAACTGTCCAGAATATGAAAAATATATCTTCTGTGGAATTCAGTAAGACCTGCTTAAAATGCCACGAAAAAGTTGGAGAACAAAAAAGTGCCAGCCTAAGTGAACATACAACTGCAGGTGTAAACTGTGTCAGTTGCCATAATTTGCATCCGAGCGAACAGCATAAAGCAAAAATGGCTGTTTCCGGGCATAGTGCTATGTTTCGTGAAAAACCCACAGAACTTTGCCTTTCATGCCATAAAAGCACGCAGGCACAGTTTGCTCAAAGTACACACCACCGTTTAAAAGAAGGTGTTTTAGAATGTTCGAATTGCCATAATCCACATGGAACGGCAAACGGTAAACAACTTCGTGCCGATAACAAAGAAGTCTGTGTTCAATGTCACCAAGACAAACGTGGACCTTTCATGTATGAACATGGTGCCATGCTTAGTGAAAGTGGATGTATTACATGCCATGAAAATCATGGCGGAGCCGGCAGAAATATGCTGAAAGCTCGTGATCCGAAAACACTGTGTATGACTTGTCATTCAAGAGAAGCCATAGGTATGCATGGCGTTTCCGGTATTCAATATAATAACGGTGTTCCTACCGGCGGTTTGACATCAGCCGGCGATTGTACCCGTTGTCACTCAGAAATTCACGGTTCTAATTCATCACCATTCTTCCACAGATAAAACAGGGGTAATTAATGAAAAAGATTATATATAGTTTTGCAATATTGACTATTTTCATACTGAATATTGGTTCCTTGATTGCCGATGGGAATACACCCGGTTCTGTTGATATGGGTGCTTATACCATCACGAGCGGTATATCGCTTGATTATCAGGGTACTAGTATAAATGGTATTGATATAAATGGTACTAACGGTCGAAGCGATTATTATGCAAAAGAACGTTACTACGAAGCTTATAATTATCGGAACGGTGTAATTGTGTCCGATATTCACCTTTTTGCTGACCGCAAGAAAGATCAAAGCGGTTTTTTCGACGAATTATATTTGAATGCTTCCGGAATTAATGACGCTTACACCAATGCCTCACTCAGGCTCCGCTCGTTTAACAGTTGGGACTTAAAAATTGATTACAGGCGTGCGGCATATTATATGAATCGTCAGGAAGCACTTTGGTCAGGTATGCATAAATTCGATTTTGCCCGCCAATTCCTCAACGCATCATTATCGGTTGATATTATAAAAAGTATTGCACTTGAAGTGAATTATAGCGGTAGCGGAAGAAACGGTGACGAAACCTATACAATGAGTCCTTACTATTATGGCGTTGGTACCGGTACTA
>JBAYGQ010000554.1:0-2548 GCA_041666585.1 Bacteroidota bacterium | reverse complement strand
TTTCATTTTGCCACTTGCTACATCTTGTCCTCCTAAATAATCAATTAAAACTGTCCATTCATTGTAAGTCGAAACGTGCCAATCTTTAGGTGCCAATCCACGTCCGTCTATTATAGCATATAAGTTGTATAGCTTACCATATACTTTACCCAATTCAGCATTATTGTTATAATAACACCAAGCACCTGTAGTAGCACTAATCCATTTTCTCATGTCGGTTATTTGAGGGATTTTATCACCGTTTCTGTATTGGTCAACATCAAGATTTCTTGTCATCCATATTTGTGTTCCAATCTTTACCGTTTCAATAACAATTATATCCATTTCATTACTTTTTTGTTCAAACACAGTTACTGATAATTTTCCGGAAGAAGCACCTTTAGGAACAATTATCTTAATAAGCGTATCGTTCCAGCTAATAAATTGTGTGGTTGCTGTACTATTAAAAGAAACAAAACTTGGATATTTCCTTGATCCGAAATCTATACCCATTATTATTAATTCATCACCGGTAGTAATAATTTTAGTTGAAATATTCTTAATTTTCGGAGCATTGAAAATACTTCGCACAGACAAACCGTTAACCTTGTAGCTTACGCTTCTGCTTGATACTATGTTATCGTTGCTCATTAATCTGATCCAAGCAAGAGATGAATCTTTAGAGGTAGATGTCCACCAATAGCCTCGGTTTCCTTTATTATAAAATGAACCGACTGCTCCGGCAAGGCATCCTCCCGGAAGTGCCGTGAATCCTGTTTCGTTAGTTGCTCCGATGTTTAAACTTTGCCAATGTTCTACACCCGACTCTTTCAATCTGCCGTAGGCTGAATCCTCTCCTCCGAGATAAGCTGTAAGCTTTACCCATTCTGAATCGCTCGGTACGTGCCAGCCCTCAGGAGCTAAACCTCTCGGGTCGTTCACGGCATACCAGTTGTAAAGTTTACCGTAAACTGCTCCTATTTGCGGGTCATTGTTGTAATAGCACCAGGCACCTGTTTTGAGGTTCTTCCATTCTTCGGTGTTTGTTACATGAGGAATTGTGTCGCCGTTGCGATAAGTTGCTACATCAAGATTTTTCTGCATCCATAGCTGTGTGCCGATTCTGACTTCACCCTGACTTATCCCTATTGGGAAAAATATTATACTGTCCATAACAGCCAGACTATAGCTTTTAACGGTATTCTGAGAATAAACATTCAAATTATTATTGCGGTTTACATCAGCAGAAAAGTTCAGACTATCAACATTTGATAAAATGTAATAAGCAGATTTAGAACTCTGAAAAACCAACTTCATCATATAATTATCTTGTCTTGAGATTAATCCGATTTTTTCAATTTCATTAATACTAAACTGCTTTGTACTGCTGTCAGTCATATAAAATTTAATTACAGGCTCCTGCTGTGCATTTAGAGTTATAGCACAGAAGAAAATCACAAACAAAATAATTTCTTTTTTCATAACTAAATCACTTTTTACTTTATAAACTTTACAAACTTTATGATCTGAATTAATCTTTAATACATCGGACTGAAAAACCACCTACCATAAAGTAGTTATCAGTTGTGGCTTTGTAATCATTATTGCCTAAATGGATGAAAGATCCGGTATCTTTTAGTCTTGAAGTGGAAGTCCACCAATCGCCGAAAACGTTTATGTAATAATAAACGCCATTATACCCTCTAAAGCCGCCGGGGAGAGCAGAAAAACCGCTTTCGTTAGTTGCTCCGACGTTTGGGCTAATCCAATGCACCGTTCCGTATTCTTTTAATTTACAACCTGCTACACTTTGTCCACCAAGAGAATCAATTAATATTGAAAATTCTGTATAACTTGGTACATGCCAACCACTTGGGGCTAATCCACGTGGGTCATTTACTGCATACCAGTTATATAATTTGCCATAGATTTTTCCATAGACTGAATCATTATTATAATAGCACCATGCACCTGTTTTTAATTTTGCCCACTCTGCTTTACCGGTTACCTGAGGAATCGGGTCGCCGTTTCTGTAATGATCAACATCAAGATTTTGAAGCATCCAGGTTTGAGTACCTATTTGTATATCAATTTGATTATTTTGGATTACAATGATTCCAATTAAATTACTTTCTTGTCCCCAAACTGTAACAGATACTTTTCCGCTTGTCGCTTCCATAGGCAGTTTAACATTAATCAGTGTATCGCTCCAGCTAATAAATTCGGATGCATTTACACCATTGAATGAAACGATACTTGCATTTTGAACTTCCCAAAAACCTGTACCTGTTATTATTATTTCATCTCCGGGTTTTGCAGCCATAGGCATTATCTTTGAAATGAAAGGTATGTTCCTGAAACAACGAACAGACAAGCCATCTACTTTGTAATTACTTATTCTGCTGATATAGTTCATATCATTATACAAAAGTCGGGACCAGGCAAGAAGATTTCCATTAGCCGTAGAAGTCCAGAAAAAACCCTTGGTACCCTGATTATAAAACCCGCCATTACTGCCTGCATGAAGACCACCTGGCAAAGCTGAAAAGCAACTTTCGTTTGTTGCTCC
>JBAYGQ010000553.1:0-2552 GCA_041666585.1 Bacteroidota bacterium | reverse complement strand
TATCGTAGAAGGCACGCCGGTTAAGACGATTGAGGCAAAGGTTAATTAAAATCGTATTTGATTTAAAAAAAACCGACCTAATTCGCTGGGTCGGTTTTTTTATACATCTCGGCTTAATTAAGTTTATATATTTACGGAATTATTACTCAATCGGTATTCGGTACAATTTCCCGCTATTCTTATATTATGTTCGTCAAACCGTTTAGGTTTACTACGCACGACTTAATGGTTAAAATTTCTATTTGGAATTATGTGATTCTTGTATTTTTGTAATATGTATTTTTTGAATTTCTTGTATTAAATCCTTTGGCAGTTTGTATTCGGAAAAATAATCTACATATACCCCTGTTGAGTAATATATAGGGTGTAGTTCTTCGGCTACACTATGCATAGTATCTTTATTCATATTTACTAAAAGCACATTCCTTATAATGACCCTATTAAGAACACCATCTTTCTTAAATGATTCTAAAAATAATTCTTGTTCTTTTTGTGTCTTAATATCTTTTTGCTCGTATTTATTCAGCACATCTTTTACGTTTTGATTAAAAAGGTATCTGATAAATACCGAAAGAAAGGTAAGTGATAATAAAATTAATCCCAAAAAAAATATTATTTCTCTCCATCCAAGAGAAAATACCAATTGCCTTATTTGCTCACTAAACATTGAAGTAAATATTGATAAAACAGATATTACTACAGAAACCAACTCTAATTTTCTCATATCTCTGACTATTAAATTCCATCAAAGATATTAATTTTATACAATTAATATTTCTCATTTTTCAGTCATTGAAAGTTTAACAAGTGTTTCAAACATATCATCATTTTTACGGTTATTGAATTTAAAGACTGTTTCAGCAACATACTTATTCAAATACTTTAAATCAACGTGGTGGTGCTGTCCGACAATTTGCCTCTCAATAAACGCCCAGAAGGATTCAATAGTATTGGTATTCAAGCCTTTATATGAGTATAGTTTTGAATGGTCAATAACAATCTGATTCATTATTTGTTTGAACTTCAAATTGCCTTTTGCTTCATCAGTCATTAATACAGTGTTCTTTTTACTTTTATCAACGTGCTTATCAATAAGTTTCCGCATTTCAGTAAATGAAGTATTCTTTATTACTTCTGCAACTACATTTCCTTCACGTTCTACAACTCCACCAATCTTTAAATCACTTGCACCAAGCCCACGTTTTTGATTGCCCACCTTACAAGGCTTTTTATATTCACCCTCTTTAAATTCAAATCCTTCTGCTTCGTATTTTTCTTTTAATTCGTCAAGTTCGGGAATATACTCAGGTGTGCCTTTTGATTCTGCCTGACATTTTCGCATTGATACATCTATTTGTTTGCTGTCAAGTTCTACAACATTATCGAGTTTTATTAAATCATTCTCAATACTCATTATATCCCTTATTTTATGGTACATTACCCAAGATGTTTCATAATGTATTCCTAAATTCCTTTGTAACTGCATTGCGGATAATCCCTTTTTAGCATCTGATACAACACTAAAGGCATATAACCATCTTTTTAAAGGAAGCCTTGTATTGTGTAGTTGCGTACCAGTTGTAACGCTAAATGATTTTTGGCAACTCTTACAATGGAAACGAAAATCTTTATTTCGTTCACCCATCTTTATAGAGCCACAATAAGGACAAATAACCTGTTTATTCCATCGCACCCTCTCAAAGTGTTGTATGCAGTCTATTTCATTCGGCAAGTTTTCAGCTATTTCTATTAGATTCATTTTTGTTTATTTTAATTGTATAGAATTAATTTTTATATTTGATTTTTTATAAAAGAACATTTATTATGATAAACTTAAATCTTCATAAGATATTAGAAGCAATTTCAAAAATTAAGATTCCTATATTAACGATACTTATTGCTGTCATTTGTTCTTTTAATCTTTGGTTTTTAACGATATTCTTTTTTAAAAACAATATTCTCTTAACTTATGGATTAACAATTACATTATTAATTTCATTTGCCTTTACCATCGCTTGGTGTTTAATTACTGGCATAACTGCACAAAAGTTTTATCTATTAAATATTTTAATACTTGACCCAAAATCATTAACTTCCGAAGATAATGAGAATGACGATATCGATAATATCGCAATTAGTTTTACTGTATTTGCGGAAATTATTCTATTGCATTCTTTTTTCATATATTTAGCATATTGTTTTAGTTGGAATTTTTTGATTCTAATTTCTGTTATGTTTTGGTTTTCCGTTTTACAGTTTTTAATTGTTGACGTTTCTTTAAAGATTGCTTATTCCATCTATTTAAAAAAAGAGCAAGAAAATAGTTTAAAATCAAAAGAATTAAATTCATAAAATAGGGCTTAACCAATTAACCGATAATTCCGTTATTTAATGATTAATAATTTATACATCTTGTCGTACATATAGTAGTTATGTGCAATGCTACCACCGCACATTGTTTACTAATATTATATCATTACTTATTATATTTCCTTTCACTCCTTTATTCCAGAAAACACACTCTTTAGGTGTTATCATTTTAAACGAATCGC
>JBAYGQ010000552.1:0-2556 GCA_041666585.1 Bacteroidota bacterium | reverse complement strand
TGTTTATCTTGTGGTTTTATTGGCAGGTTTATCGTTTATAATAATCGGTTTTTTTATCGGAATAAACAGACCGAAATTGATACCTGCAAGACTTATCGGTATATCGTTTGTATTGACAGGATTCTTTATAATGAACTTGTTTTCATTCGGTCCTATCTATCATAATCCTTTTTTTGTAAATTTAAAGTTTATTATGGTTGCAGTTTCAGGGGCATTGGGCTTTTCGTTATTATTCCATAATTCACTTCTTTTTCCGAAAGAAAGAACAGAACTAATCAGTAAAAGGTGGATCTGGATTTCACCTTACATTTTGGGCGGTTTGTTTTTTATAGTATGGATATTAGCTTATTTCTTTCTGATGCGGAAAATGCCCGGGATACTGCAGATAATTGTTTTGATTTATGGCGGAATTTTAGTTCTTTATAAATTTGCAATTGAAATAGTATATCGGAAATTCCGACCTAAAGAAGTAAAAAAAATCGGCAGGACGATAGGAATATTGAGCTTCTTCAGTCTTATTATGGTTATTGCAAACTTTGTTGTATTTTATACATTTAATAAAGAAATCCTGACTCAGATAACGTTAATTCCGGTTATATTTATTCCTTTCGCATACCTTTATACCATAGGCAGGTATAAATTATTGGATATTGAAATCAGGATAAAAAAGAACATCCAATATGTAATTGTTTCAATATTAGTAAAATTAGTAACAATTGCAGGTATAATTACAGCCATCTGGGGATTTGCCCACATCAACTTTGAACTGCCTAATATAGCGGTCTCAGGTACTTCAATTGAAGTATTAAAGACTCCTCTCAGACCGGAAGTAAAAGCAGTCTGGGAAAAAGGATTGGTAATCAGTTTTTCATTACTCGGTATGTTTTTGTTTTTAAAATTGAACAAAGTAATTAAAAATAAATTAGACAAATTATTCTATCACAGCAGTTTTGATTACAGACGCGCGGCTACCGAGCTATTCGACATTTTTGCCAAGAACTGCTGTATATCAGACCTTGCAGGCAGTTTAGTACAAGAAATAAAAGATATAGTTAAACTAAAAAGAGTAGGAATAGTAATTTTCAGAAATGAGGAAAGAGTGGTCAGCACCGATTTCTTCGGAGTAGAAAATCCTGAATCAATAAGGGAATTTTGTCTCTCATCCGGTAAACGCTGTGTGGATTCAATCAAGGAGTTTCATGGTGAGTTCAGAGTTGACTATATGTTGGAGCCATTCAAAAGCGTATTGCATAATTTCAGGTTCGAATACATTGTACCGATCCGTTCCAAAGAAAAAGTAATCGGCGCGATAATCGTAGGGCAGAAGTTGTCCGAAGCTTCATTTGTAAGGGAGGATTTTGAGTTGCTATCATCAATAGCTTCGCAGGCGGCTGTAGCTATTGAAAATTCTTTTTTATACGAAGACCTGACAGTTCAGGAAAGGATGAAGCAGGAACTCGAAATTGCGAGGAGGATTCAAATTGCATCACTACCACAAAAAGTACCTGATATTCAAGGATTGGATATTTCCGGTATTTCAATACCCGCATTTGAAGTAGGCGGCGATTTCTATGATTTTCTAAACGGAAGCCCTGATTCGATAACAATAGTAGTCGGTGACGTGAGCGGTAAAGGTACATCTGCGGCTTTGTATATGTCCAAAATACAGGGTGTTTTCAGAACATTGAATCAATTTCTGGATACACCGAAAGAACTTTTAATAAGTGCCAATAAACTGCTTTTCGATTATCTGTCAAAAAATGCTTTTATAACGGTAATCGGTGCAAAAATTTTACCAAAGAAAAACATGATGATTTTAGCACGTGCAGGGCATTTACCGCTATATCTTTATTCTGCTTTGACGGGAGAAATCAGTACAATTACACCAAAAGGTATAGGTATCGGATTGGGTACACTCAATGATTTTGACAGCAATCTGGATGAAATCGAAATTCCTTTTGCTAAAGGTGATACTATGCTTTTTGTTTCAGACGGAGTCTCAGAAGCAAGGAATGAAAGTTATCAGGTATATGATGAAAAGCGTATGCTTGATATTTTCAAAAGATATATTAATTATGATTCGGAAACTATAAGAAATTCTATAATAAAATCAGTTCAGGAATTCTCAGTAGATACTGAACAGTACGATGATTTGACGGTTGTTGTGGTAAAAGTTCTTTAGGAATTTAAAGGCTACCATCTGTGAGAGAAATTCAGGCTCAAACCACCGTAAGGATTTGGCAGGATAAACATCGAAACATCGCTTTCAACGGAAAAATCGAAAAGATGAGCTCCGACATAAGCATCCATGGCTGATAATGCATAGACTCCCAGCAGATAAAATGCACTCATATCCCGGTTATCTATATAATATCCACGCCATAACTTAATTGATTTCAATGTATAAGAATAAGTCGGTGAAGTTTGGTCTAATGCATATATTTTTTCTAATTCCAAATCTGCTTTTCTGTTGAAGTAAAATATCAAGTATGTACAGGTAACGGCACCTGCAAAAAATACAGGGGCTTTCCAGTAGGATTCAACATATAATTGTCC
>JBAYGQ010000551.1:0-2564 GCA_041666585.1 Bacteroidota bacterium | reverse complement strand
TATCATCATAAAAAGACCAACCTGTGAATTTACCGTTTCCGTCCACGTTTTCGAATCCACCGTTAGGGATATTAGCCCTTACATCAGTTACTATTCTGCCTGTATCTGCAATTATATTATATACTGCATTTGTAGGAATACCCTCTGCAAGATTCGGGTCATTCCATAACAAACCGCCTGACCAGCCGATACTTGCTACTCCCGGGATAATCTCGATGTTTCTTGAAGAACTCATTGCACTGAACCGTGCGACACTATCAAAATAATAAGCAGGCTGTTCTTTTAAAATATTATATTTGAAATCAACATGCTGAATACCGTTCAACTTATATGTAACCATTGTATCGAGAATTTTCTTTAACTGAGTCATGGCATTCGAGCCGCGTAAATTATGCATAGAAAAAACCCAGCGATTAGAATAATCAGGATAATCATATAAATGTGAGCTTTTTACATTAATTATTCCGGCATTTATTGTAGCTAATTGAATCAGGCTCAACAGTGCATTATGTGTCCCCTTCTCATCGAACCCGATAATATTTATTTCTTTTGGTGAGATATCAAGCAAGTACCCTTCTTCCTTTGAAATCTGCTCACCTCTGTTTGAAATCTTATTAATGCTTTCTTTCGAAATACTTTTTATAACACCGATAATAATGCTATTAGTATCTGAATTATATTGAGCTAAAGGATAAGACTTAAGAGTATCTCCTAATTTAGTATTAATATAATTCTGAAAATATGAAACAGCATTTTTCCCTGTATCGTTCATTGAAAAATCGAAATATAATTTTGTACTTTTTGTTATTGTAAAGCTTCCCTGCTTTTCATAAGCGAATTTTGCTTTAGGATGGAGAGTATAAATATCACCTGCATTTGTGTTGACTGATGCAATAATAATTAACAAAACGGATAGAAATAATAATCTGAAAAAAGTAAAATTTGTTTTC
Organism: Bacteroidota bacterium; assembly: GCA_041666585.1. Lineage (GTDB taxonomy): Bacteria > Bacteroidota > Ignavibacteria > Kapaibacteriales > UBA2268 > JBAYGQ01. Next base: position 1,614 of record JBAYGQ010000551.1, on the reverse strand, counting down.
ATAAATCCAACTTAAAATATGTAGAATTCTTTGCATAAAAATTACGATAATTTTTCTTCATTACAAATTTCTTTCGTGAAAGAAATAAATATAAAAAGAGGGATAAAAGATAAGCTAAAATAATTCCGATATACTATCGATTATTTTTGAACGAATTTCATTAAAATCCGCATTTTCAATTTTTGCACCTGCAGCTTGCTGATGCCCTCCACCTCCGAACAGCGCCGCTATCTGTCGAACATTCACATCTCCTTTTGAACGGAATGATAATTTAATAACATTATCTTCAGGATTCTGTGTGATTAAAGCACCTACTTTTACATCACGAATAGTAACAGATTTTTCAACTATTCCCTCCACATCCTGAACAGTTGTTCCGGTTTTAATGAAATCATCTTTTGTAAGTGTCAGAAGGCAAAAATTCCCGTTGCAAAAAAATTCCATTCCGGCTAGGGCTATTCCGTGTAATATAGCGGCATTCGGTGGTATAATATTATAATAGTTATCGTAAATTTCAACGGGGTCTGCACCGCAATCAATCAATTCGGCTACTATTCTATGAACTTCTGAAGTAGAGCGGGGAAAACGGAAACTCCCTGTGTCTGTCATTATTGCTGTATATAAGCCATATGCTATTTCTTTTGTGAAAACAATCCCTTCTTCCTGTTTCATTACTTTATATACAAGCTCACCTGTAGAGCTTGCCATAGAATCAACAAGATAAAAATCGGCAAAATCTTTAGGAAAAAGATGGTGATCTATTACAATTTTTTTACCTTTAGCTTTTATTATAGCATCTTCAACAGAACCTAAGCGGACTGTTTCATTTAAATCAATAATAAAAATAGTGTCTGCATTTAAAACATCCTGTCTGTGAAGTTTGTCATCATACTTAACAATAAATTCAGTGCCCGTCAGATATTTTAAATTATATGGTAAAGGTGAGTGGAAATAAATCTTAGTATCAATACTTTTTTGTGTTGCATAATAGTAAAGAGCTAATGCAGAGCCGACGGCATCTCCGTCAGGATGTATGTGAGAGCTTATAATCAACTTTTTGGCATCGTTTAGGTATTCGAAGCACTTTTTTATTTTGTTGTCAATACCTGTCGTATCATTCAAATTATTCATAAATCCTGTATAAAATAAATATTATTTTTTTAGTTGTCAACTCTGATAGGTAAAATCATAAACTGAATACCTTCGTGATATAATTTTCTCTGAACTGCAAATACAGTATGATTGTGTAACCAGCGACTGAAAAGTTTCTCTTCCTTGAATACAATCTGTCCGCCGAAAAAGATTGAGTGAGGAAACTTTTCTGTAATTTGAGGCAGAAGTCTGTCAAGCGATTCAACTACATCCAATCCAGTTGTCGAGAAAGACTCTGCATAATAACCTCTGCTGTTAAGAATTTGTTTGTATTTTTCTATGTCTGTCTGCATTTTATTTTCAAGTTCTTCAAGTTCTTGCACACCTTTGAACACACCGGCATCAATAATTCCTATTTGAAGAAAAACATAATTTTTAAATGTATCTCCGAATATTCTAAAAATATTAAAAAGTGAATGAAGTCCCAGACCGCTGTAACCGTTCACTAATAGAACAGCAGTG
>JBAYGQ010000550.1:0-2564 GCA_041666585.1 Bacteroidota bacterium | reverse complement strand
TTTGTTTGTTTTCTTTTTCTTTTTTATTCTTTATATATAACTGCTCTTTTGTCACATCTTCTAAGATATGGGTTCTGTGCTCAATAGAATCCATTTTAACTGCGATAGATGTAGTAATTTGATTCAGCATAGATGTAACACATTCTGTTGCATTTAGCTGTGTTAATTCACTTTCCAAAGGTTTATTCATTATTATCAACTCTGCCGTAGAGACTGATGGAGGAACCTGAATAATAGCTGAAAATTCGGAATAAGAAGATTGAGTCTTTTTTTGTCGGATGTCCAAACTTCTGTATGTAGTTTTAAGAAACTCCAACTGATCCTGAAGTACATTAATTGTAGAAACTAACTTGCCGATGTATTGAGAAAGCTGAGTGCTGACCTTTTTATTTGTATTAATATTATTTAAGGTTACTTTCTCCTTTTTACCGAGAGTATTTAATTTTTTTTCGGTTTCTTTGATAGATCTGTTTATGTCTTCAAGTTCATTTTCATGTGATTTTACAGAGCCTTCCTTTTTAGAAGGTACAGTTGATTTGATTTTCTTTGAAACATTTATTTTTTTTTGGGGGACAGGTTTTTGCTTAGTAAAAGTCTTTTTCGATTTAGATATTTTTTTTGTATTATTTTTTTTCTTACATACAATTTTGGTTGTTTTGGTTTTTGTTTTTGCTGAAAGTGTATTAATCTCAAACAATGAGCCACTTCCAAAAAAGAGAAACAATGCAAGAAGCAAACTAATAAAAGAATTTATTTTGAGCCGTTTCATTTTGTGAACCCGGTATTTTTATATTAATTCCGTTTTTACTCTTTTAATTGAAGCACCCAGCGAAGCAAGGTTTTTTTCAATTGTTTCGTATCCTCTGTCAATATGATAAACACGAAGCACTTCAGTTGTTCCTTCAGTAATTAAAGCGGCAAGGATTAAACTCGCACTTGCTCTTAAATCGGAGGACATTACAATTGCACCGCTAAGTGCTTTGCCTCCGCGGATAATGGAAGCATTATCGGAAATTTCAATATCGGCTCCCAATCTTTGAAGTTCGGGCACATGCTTGAAACGGTCATGATAAATAGTATCTGTTACTTTAGATGTGCCATCAGCTTTCAACATATAAGCAGACCACTGAGCCTGAGCATCAGTAGGAAATCCAGGATAAATTGATGTAGTAACATCAACCGGTTTTGGTGCCTCGTCCATTTCGAGAGTTATTCTGTCGCTTGTAACATCTATTGAGCATCCCGATTCTTCGAGCTTGCTTAGTACAGCTGTTAAATGGTAAGGATTAGTTTTTTCGAGTTCGATTTTTCCTCCTGTCATTGCAACTGCTATCAGATATGTTGCGGCTTCAATTCTGTCTGGAATGGTTTCTTCATCAACCGCATGCAGGTCATCAACTCCCTGAATTTCGAGAGTGGTTGTACCTATACCGTCAATTTTTGCTCCCATTTTCATTAACATTCTTGCGAGTGCGGTAATTTCCGGTTCAATAGCACAATTCGATAGGACAGAATTTCCCTTTGCAAGAACGGCACCCATCATCACATTACCCGTAGCACCGACACTCGATACATCAAAATGGAAACGTGCCCCTTGTAGCCGTGAAGTTTTTGCATGAATATATCCGCCTTCGATAGTTACTTCCGCTCCGAGTTTTTCGAGTCCTTTCAGATGAAGGTCAACAGGGCGGGGTCCCCAGGCACATCCTCCGGGCAGAGAAACTCTTGCCTCTCCGTATCGCCCCAGCAAAGGGCCCAACACATAAAAAGAAGCTCTCATTTTTTTTACGTGTTCATAAGGAGCCTCAAAACTTGTGATGTTGCGACTGTCCACAAACAAATCGTTTGCATTCAGCTCGCTGAAAACACCCATTGAACCAAGCAGGCGGGACATAGTCCATACGTCTCTGAGGTTTGGAGTGTTATATAAATGATAAGTACCGGGTGCAAGAATTGTTGCGGGCATTAATGCCAATGAACCGTTTTTGGCTCCGGATACAGCTAATCGCCCGTTCAAACGCCTTCCGCCTTGTATTACGAATTTGTCCATAATAAATATTTTTTTATGTGTGGTTAATGCTGCATTACAAAAGTAATTGATATTCCAATTTAATCAAAGTTATTTTTGAGAAAATTCAAATATTTTTTTCATTATTAAACAATCTTTCTTATTTTTCTAAAAACAAAAATACTACTTTTCAATGTATCTGTGCTTTTATTTGTTATTATTTATATTTTATTTATTCATTATGTACAAATTTTTATATACACTTCTATTATTGATTTTGTATCTAACACATTATTGTTCAGGACAGATTTCTTATCCTGTTCCGTTTGATTTGAACGATGCAAATTATTACTTAACAAAATGGGACAGTTCTTCTGTAATAAATCCTGCAGGGACTTATCCACCTAATATAATGTTCCATCAAACATCCAAAATTGACCCTGCAATGAACGACTCTATGACTTCGGATTGGCATTGTCCTTATAATCTGGAAAGTAAATCAAGGATTATCGGACTGGGAGAGAGAGGTATCGGTTTTATTAATACAAGCCAGATT
>JBAYGQ010000549.1:0-2568 GCA_041666585.1 Bacteroidota bacterium | reverse complement strand
TAGAATTGCAAGAAGAGCTCTTGAAGGTTATTCAGGTTATGAGATGGTTGAAGATTGGAAATGGCAAGAGAAGACTAATCAGTGGTACTTGTTATGTAGTTTAGATATTGGATTATCAGAAAATCCAATGGTTCCTGCAAAGACATATTGGTATATTTTTGCCAAAGATTATCCTTTTGGTTATTTAGAATTTTATCCTGCAAAAACAAATGGACTTAGTAGAACATATCCACATCAACACTATAATCATCCTGATGAAACAAATGTCCCATGGACATTTGGAAATATTTGTTTAGACGCTGTTACTAAAAAAATTGGTCGGGTTGGTGGGGCTGATACAGAACCTTATACTGCAGTAGATCGACTCAAGTGGAGAGTGAAAAAAGCACTTTATTGGCTAAAAGAAGCTTCTGTTAATAATTTAATTGCACCTAACGAATCGTACGAAATTCCAGATATTCCACATAGTCCTGCTGATAAAGGAAAAATTGTATTTTCAGAAAATAAAAATAGTTTCGAGACATGGAGCAATCAAGATAAAGATGTGGGTTATTTTGAGTATTGTCGGTTAAAACAGAAGCCTGAATTGTTTTTAATACATAGATTTTGGTTAACTCGTGATAACGTAATACAAATATCCTGGGGAAATGTTATCGAGCCAATAACAAAAGCATCAAGCATGGGTATTTGGATTAAATTAAATAGCGCACCTATATTGCCACCATGGCATGTCCCAATGTACTGGGGAGACATGAGGCGAGTTTTTCAGATTCAAGGGAAAAATTTAGATAATTATCTACAAGAAAAAGTACATAGATTGAGAGGTTTGGAAACAATACTTTTGGTGATTGGTTGGCCAATTCCAAAGCAATTGAATCAAACATCAGTTCAAATGCATTGGTTTTGCATTAAAATGCCTTGTTTGTCAAAAAGTGATAACCCTGCTAATGGATTCCGTCCGGGCGTTTTAGGATGCTGGAGAAGAGATAGGCTTGAATGTTTGTCAGATGATAGGATGATAAAATGGTTGGATACAGAAAATTGGAGTGCAGATCAAATTTCTTCACGAGGAAAACTATCAACAAAAATTTGTATGGACAATATTTTGCTCATCGGGGGTGGTGCTCTCGGTTCTATATTAGCTGAACTGCTTGTAAGAGCTGGTGTTATAAACATAACCATATTGGATAGAGAAGACTTAGAAATAGGAAATCTTTCTCGGCATACGTTGACGTTAGAAGATGTTGGAAAGAAAAAGGCGACTACTCTCGCAACTCGATTAAATAAAATCACTCCTCATGTTAAGGCGATTGGAATAGACGAATCATTATCACCAGAAATTTACGACAGAATAAAAACAGCAAATATTATTTTGGATTGTACTGGAAGTGATGAGGCTCTTCTTCAATTACACCAATTAAATTGGGAGGCTCAAAAACATTTCATTTCTTTATCTTTTGGTTATGAACTAAAACGTATGTATATGTTTACAGCAATGGGCGTAGTTTTTCCAAATGAATCATTTCAACAACAGATTGCTCCTTGGCTAGAACATGATCGTAGTGAATATGGCGATGCGGATTTGCCAAGAGAGGGTGTTGGCTGTTGGAGTCCAATATTTCCTGGTAGGATTGATAATATCTATACTCTGGCAGGAATAGCTCTCAAAGAGATAGAAAAATTTGTTGAGCTTGAAACGGTGACTGATACATTGATCGTATATAAACAATATGATGATGGTAACGGTATAAAAATATCTAGAGACTCATTATGATGAATACACAATTGAGGTATTGCTCAAAGGACAAAAAATTAAACGTAATAATCAATTATAAAGCTCAGAGTGTGATTGAAAAAATGTGTAGAAAGAGCAGTAATAAGGAAACAGGAGGAATTATTATTGGTTATTACAACGAGCCTCATGACAGCGCGATCATTTCCGCCTTTACTTCGCCGCCAGATGACTCTCAACATGGAAATTTTTCGTTTTTTCGTGGGGTACACGGTTTACAATCATTATTGAATAAAATATGGCCAAGACATTATTACATTGGTGAGTGGCATTATCATCCATATGCTGCTCCAAGTGCAAGTAGACCAGATGCTAATCAGATGATAGAAATATCAAAAGCAAGGGAATATCATTGTCCAGAGCCTATTTTAATCATTGTGGGTGGTGATCCAAACGTTAATTTAGAATATAGAGTCTATGTTGTGCCACATGAACAAAGTAAAATTATTCAACTAAGTTAGTTTAATATACATCTTTTTTATAAAATATCTGTTCGTTATAATTGGTGATAAAATAGGTTCTGACAGTCTCTACAAGGTGGAGCATTCGTCATATTCCTACATGTGATAAGCTCATTGATAGATTTGTATATTTGTAGCGATTGGGTGTGACAAAGAAAGAGTGGGTGAGTATTGGATACCAGCGCCAGATGTATTCTGTGATTTGGTTCCAATGTTTAGCTACAATGTCCACACTTCGCTCTATTCTTTCAGAATAGAGCTTCGCGTGGCAGGCCACATTTTTTTCTCCATGCAGTTTATATTAGAAGCGAAGTG
>JBAYGQ010000548.1:0-2576 GCA_041666585.1 Bacteroidota bacterium | reverse complement strand
CTGACTTTTATATCTCTCCATGCAAAAATATAAAAAAGCTCACGATATTGCCATATTTCTTTTATGTCCAATAATACCCATTTAGATTTGGGTTTAATTATTGTTTCCATCCTTATTTTGCTCATACATTATTACTTGAATTATATTGTTATTTCACTTTCTGTATAATCCCCCAGGCTATCATTATCTTACAAAACTGTCTTTGTGTTTGTTTTGTTATTATACTCCATCAGAGGGTTCATGAAACTGATTCTTCCATTTTTGGATAGCGTCTAGTGGAAGATTGATATCCGTATTTTCTGAGGCGTAAATCCACTTTTTTATTCCATCTATGTTTTGCCTCTTTATAACAGTAAGGTTTGTATCTTTGGCAATTTCGAGAGATCTATTGTCGATTCCAACAATTAAGCTTCTTTTTGCAAATGTTAGTGCTTTTATTCCTGCGTGAAGCCTTGTACCCACATAATCAGTCGCATTTCTTTTTAAAAAGCTATCAAGTTGGAAAATACTTGGTGATAGTAAGTTTATTCTGTCGCCGAATTTGTTTATTTCTCTAAAATAAGAGTAGTCGATCTGTCCCTGAGGCCAAAAAAATACATTTTTATAACTTTCTAGTAACTGTTTAATCAATTTTATATCCTGATTCTTATCGGGTCTATATGAGGTAAGGGTAAATAAAACCTTTTCCGATTTTCTGCTGGGTATTCTCCGACAGTGTTCTTTGGTCAATCCCCACATTGTTGGACAAGACGTATTAATTACGTTTTTAATCCCTATTGAATTCAACATTTTTTTTGTATAACCATCTCTGACAGAATGAATAAATCTCTTGCTTAAAATGTGATTCAGTAGGATTTTTGTATACAAATTAGGTTTTCGTTGATACTGCCACCATCCAACACCTAGAAGAATGGTATCGGAAAGAAATGGTGCATCCAGTAAACTTACCTTCCACTGATTGTGAAACAACATATCTGAAGATAGAAGATTTGTTCCTCCTATTATTTTTATATCCGAATGCTTTATCAAATATCTAGAAGGTCGCTGTAACGGTTCATGGGTCCCCACTCTTACCTGTAGACCATCCCTAAAAAGGCTACCGATAATCTTTTGAACAGAATCCATAATCATTTGATCACCAGGATTCCTTGTGGCGATGCTTGTATCAAAAATGCAGATTGTTTTCATTTTCGTTTAATAATGTTGATACGTAAACCGCGTATAAACCTAAAAATTCAACATTTTCCAAATATCGGAGGTGATTATACAAACCCAATACAAAGGAATTGTCATTATCGCCATTCTATATACTGAGTTATCAAGTCCATTCCACTGTGCAAATGTAAATGAAAATAATGTTATTCCCACCAAAATCGATATTGAAAGAAAGATAGTCACGAACTGCATCCACGGGAATAGTTTTCTCTTAAATATTAATTCAAAAAGAAATACTACAAAAAAGGCTGGAAGCGTAAATCCCCATGATTGCCATAAGGGAATAATGAAATGATTAGATATTTCTCTTGCTTTTTGTGGCGCACTTCGTGCTATAACTCTAAATGTCGATCCGATTATATACGTAGGCTGTGAAGCAACAGTAGGAGCGTTTTGCCCGGGGGACATTGTAATCACCGATGCAAATCTTGAAATACTAAGCGGCCAAAGAAAACTCATTGATATTACTATTAGACCGAATACAACCATAAACTTAATTTCCTTTTTAACTATACACATGATAAACATAAATGCTGCAGGTATTAACCAAAATGGCTCAGTTCTCACCCAAGTAGACAAGCCAAGAAGAATAGAGCCTAATAAGATTCTCCGCGATTTTGATTTATTATCATCCCTTTCGAAGAGATACAAAACCGCCAGTGATAAATATATCATAAAAATAACGTTTGTAATTTCAAGGAATGAATTCCACCACACGCTCGGAGTCGCAATAATTAAAGTTCCAGCCAGCAACCCAAGGATACTAGACCGGGTAACCCTTTTTACATATCCAACAATAACTAAATAAAACGCAGCAAAAAACAATGAATAAATTATTTTTGGATTTGCGACACCTACTTGATATAGAAAAAAGTGCATAAGCGATGTAAATGGAGGGTAAAGATCGTTTCGATAAAAATCTGTCCCGATAAAAAAAGTTCTTAGATCACCGGCAAAAAGTCTCTGTGCTCTAAAATCATAAAGGGAAATGGCATCCGGCAAATATGGCGGCCAATACACGGACTGTAAGAAACTATAAAGCAATATTAACGAAGATATTAATATCAAAAATAATTTAAAATAATTCATCCTTGTTTTTTTTCTTGGACTGGGAGTGTAAATAGGTGTTTTTTTGTACAGTAAGATGAACAGAATTAGCACAACATTCTCGTAAATAAGAAACGTAAGATTATTTAGTGTTGGTACTCCCAAACAAAGAACAAAAATATAATAGGACACTGAATGTATACCAGACCCAAGTATTAAGGAAAGTCCTAAGCGCTCTTCCCACATCAGCCCGTTTGAAATAATATCTGTACACAACCAACCAAAAACAAATATTAAAATAAAATATAATATTT
>JBAYGQ010000547.1:0-2589 GCA_041666585.1 Bacteroidota bacterium | reverse complement strand
GGTATTTCGTCAGACACTGCTTTTTCTTTTTCAGGTGGAATGGGCATTGACAGAAAAAACTGGTTTTTAGACAATTGTCCGGCTACAGGTCCCGATGGAGTCATAATTGGCGATACATTATTCTCTACTTTTATGAGCGGTGCAGGCGGGAAAAGTTTGGTTTACTTCAACAAATCTTCTTTATCCTCAATGAACGGCTCAACAGGTATTGCTCTCACCGGTACAATTGCCGGATTATCACAACAGAACTATCCGCGATTAGCAACTGACGGAAAAGCATTAGCTATTGCCTGGAAACAGATTGTGAACGGTAATGACCAGTGTGTATTACGTTTTACCGACAACGTTGCAAACGGATTACCCTCTGCCTACGAAACAGTTACTCCGAATAACATAATCAATTGTGATGTAGCAGTCAGTAACGGTAATATTTATGTAGTATGGCAGGATGATAATTCCGGAACTGTAAAATATCGTAAAGGAACTTTTTCTGCAAACACGAAAGTAAATGAATTAATCGTTAAACAATTTTCTGTTTATCCTAATCCTGCTATAAATGAATTAAATATACATTTTCCTTCAAATGATAATTACGAAGTAGAAATTACCAATGCACTCGGTGAAACAATTTTCAAAACTAAAAATAAAAACACGATTGATATTTCACAATTAGTAAACGGAATTTATTTTCTAAAAGCAAGAGAAGGCAATCATATTTACTTCCGCAAGATTATCAAACAATAACTGAGTTCAGCAAGCTGCAAAGAAGACTGACACAAATTGAACAAAAATTAATCTACATTAACTCACATTCCTTATCTTTTTCCGATTGGTTAAAATCAAATAATAAATACCTTCTATTTTTTAGGTTAGATCTAAATAATTACAAATAAATCTATAAATATTTCATTTATCTAATTCTTTTTTAAATTTATTTAGTTATAAATAAAATTATTCGATTTAGGATTTATCTCCGTAGTTATTCCGTAGCGATTGCCCAAACAGAATACATTATTTTTGTATCCGAAAATAAACAACAATTTGCAGAACAAATTTTCAAATAATATTACATAATTTTTTAATATTACTAATTTATTATTTTTTAACAATTAGAAGGAGTTTTTTATGAAAAAACTACATCTTACAGTGGCGGCAATTTTATTTGCCTTTACTCTATTTTCTTGCAGTAACAGCGATTTACCGACAAATTCCGATGCTGCAGAAAAAAATCCTGCAGACCCGATTAGGAAAAATGTATCAGTTCCTGCAAATCCCGTTATAGCTTATTTCAGCGTAGAAACTGTAAATAAAGTCAGCGGTGTAACATGTTTAAATGTTATAAACGAGGACGGAACAAATAAGACCAGACTATTTATTTCCAATCTATCATCTTCAAGACAATACAGCCGTCCAATCTGGTCACCTTCAGGCACGAGCAGTATTTGTTATGGAGAAAAGGGAAGCAGCGGTACAAATGCACTCTATCGTTGTGACATAAACGTTATTAATAACATACCTGTGGCTATTAATAAGCTAAAATTATGGGATGGAGGAACGACTTATACTAGTTATGACAGAGCTTGGAATCCCATTGCCAGTGCAAACGAAATAGCTATTTCAGTCTGCAAGACATCTACGAATGTTAATACAATTCAACTTGTAAATGCAACAAGCGGAGGGACTCCTGTTACAATTTATACTGCTCCGGCAGTTCATACTATCAATATAATAACTTATAGTCCGGATGGTAATTATCTAGCTGTAGTTAAAAGAGGTGCTGACGGTAACAAAATTATGATTTTAGATCATACAAACGGCCAAGTTGTCAAAGAAATTGACGTATCTCAATTCATCGGCATTATTACTATGGATTGGCAAAGAAGCCCGAATTCTTCAGTGATTGAATTTGAAGTTTTGACAACAGCAACAAATCATAGTATCTATAATATAGATATTAACTCTAATAATCCACCAGTTCTTATAATGAATAGTACTGCTGATAACAGACAGGGTTCATTCTCACCGGATGACTCAAAATTGCTTTATTGGAATCAGTATAAATCAGGCTCTACTTGGGTATCCGGTTTAAGAATATATAATTTTTCAACAAACACATCAACTCCTATATTAACGAGCGGAGAATGGGCTAGCTGGAAGAGATAGGCTATAAAATCATTTTTTTACTATTTGTTATATGATAAAATTTACCCTCAATTACTATAAATGATTGGGGGTTTTTATTAAATACAATAATGTTGTTTTATGCTTTACCTATTAATAATTGTGATAACATTAATTTGAACAAATTAATTTTCTTTTATATCATAGGAATACTTCAATTATAATACAACATTTCATTATTACCCGTAGTTTTTCCGTAGTAATAATTTAGATTATTTTTTATATTTTCGTATACTAAAATTATTAGGGAAACTTTATAGCTGATATTAAGTAGTATGTTATACTTTTATTATTTTCTGCGTCTCATATCCATAATTAGGAACAAAATTTTATAATTATTATGTTTTAAGGAAAAAAATGATAAACATTCCCAAACCAGCAATTTTTATTTTTCTAATTTCATTATTT
>JBAYGQ010000546.1:0-2594 GCA_041666585.1 Bacteroidota bacterium | reverse complement strand
TTCAATCCCAGAGTCAGGAAACAAAAGATGCTTTTGAAAGTATGCTTAATACCCTCGGTATAAGTACAGACAATCTTGGCTACACTCCTAAAGGCTATTGGATGCGCTACCCTGTGCCTCAAGATATTCCGTACAAATTTGTTGCTTTCGATGGTTTATTCGAAAAACCCGACAAAATTTATGACTATTGCCGCAATATGGCTTTGTCCGTAGAGGATTTCCTTCATCCTGATTACATGAAAAATAATCACAACGGTATAATGAAAGTCGGTTACTACTGCGGTGTTCAAAATCTGACAAGTCAGTTCAGAGCTTATAACTCTTCACTTTGGGCAGAAATAGACAGCACAGAGCCGCTACTCAAAGCAATTAAAGAAATTTATACTGTAACTCATTCTGTCTGGAGATACAACCGAATGGAAGAAGCTGCTGATTTCCCCTTGGTAGAGAAAAGCATACGTACTGCTATTACTAAAATAAATCCCGACATACAAAAGTTGATTGCAAGGACTGTTTTACATTTATTGGAAGCCTGGCAGTTCAGACAAATAGGAATGCGGAATGTAAATATGAGCGATGCCGAAGCATGCTGGAGAATTCGCCATCTCGGAGAAACTCAGTTTGACGGTATGGAATATTTTCCGCAGATGGAGAATGTTGCTAAAACAATTGATATGAACTCTATTTATTATGCCGGTTTAAAAGTAATGGAAACCGGTCAGTTGCTTGGCGATACAATTGTAAGCCTGAAACACTCTTCTGCAAGCATAGATTGGAAAAATCAGAATCTGAATATTTTAACCCCAATCGGAAGAATCATTCTTTCAGGTTCCCGCGATGATGTGCATATATATAATGATGCTTTTCTATTAGTTGATTTCGGCGGAAATGATTTATATAAAGGTTGTGCAGGAGCTACTCCTTCACTGAATATACCTATTTCTCTAGTTGTTGACATCTCAGGTGACGACAAATATGTAAACGAAGATGAGTACATGCCATCACAGGGTGCCGCTATTTTCGGAGCGGCTATGCTTCTCGATATGGATGGCGACGATGAATATATTTCCAAGCGTTTGTCCCAAGGCACCGCAATGTTCGGTATCGGCATTCTCGCTGATATGGAAGGCAATGACAGATACGATTTATGGACTGACGGACAAGGTGCCGCTTATTTCGGAATCGGTTTGACAATTGACAACAAAGGAGATGATTACTATACTATCTGGGGCGATGGTCAGGGATACGGCGGTGTCGGCGGTGTAGGAATGCTTATCAATCGTACGGGTAACGACACTTACCTTGCAGAAAAAGAGTCAAACAGAGTTTTCCGTCCGGATTACCATTCCAAAAACGGTGAGCATAACTATACATACTGCCAGGGAAGCGGTGTCGGAAGAAGAGGAGATGTAACAGACGGTCATTCATGGGCAGGCGGTTTGGGAGGCTTGATTGACATCGACGGAAATGATGTGTACGAATCGGGAAACTGGTCTCAAGGTTGCGGCTATTGGTACGGTATGGGCTTCTTATACGACAGAACCGGTGATGATAAATATATCAGCACTACTTGGTCTCAGGCTTGCGGGGCGCATTTCTGTATCGGAGTACTGTTTGACGAAGCAGGAAACGATGAATACTCTATATGGGAAGAACAAGGTGTTGGCATGGGATTCGGACATGATTACACTATTGCAATTCTGTTCGACAGAAAGGGTAACGATAATTACAAACTGAAGGATAACGGGCTCGGCTATGCGATTAATAAATCTCAGGTATTTTTTATTGACGGCGAAGGTGATGACACCTACATACGCGGTGGCAAAGGATTTAATTACGGCTGGAATAATTTTACGGAAAACAATCCTCCCACCGTCGAGTATATTTATCATCTATACTCTGACCAAATCTGCATTTTTGCAGACCTGAAAGGTAAGGATTCATATACAATTCTTAATTATGATACTAAAGAAGAAAGCTTAGATTCATTAATGAAAGACGGTGCAGAGTTGTTGTTCCCCAATAAGGAAGACAGAGCAAAAATCAAAAGCCAACGTTATTACGGTATGGGCAAAGATTTTGATAATTTCACTGGACCTGAAATCGAAATCTTCCGGGACAAAATGAAAAAGAAATTCCCGGAGTTTAAATAGAGTTATTTTGGGGAAAAATGTTACTATTAAATTTGTAGTTGCAATGCCGCAATAAGAGTAGAAACAAAACAATAATAAGTAAAAATATATGGAAAGGACGATTCATCATTGTCTTCAAGAATTGTATTTTTTTTAGATGTTCTCCTAGAAAAATCAATGCAACCAAATTATAATTGATGTGTAAATAAAAGTATAGGAAATTGTAAAATGAATCTACAAAATTAAAAGAGGACACAAAAATGAGAAGGATGTTATTGCAAATTTGTTTGATGTTATTCATTCCTTTTATCGCATGGTCTGCTGAATGGGAAGTAATTACAACTTTGGATTCAAATAAAAATGGCAATAGTTGGGAGTTTATTAAATCTTACGATAGTTTAAACATTATAATGGTTGGTTCTGAATTTAATGGTATTCCAAGAGCAGTAATCTCCAAAAATG
>JBAYGQ010000545.1:0-2595 GCA_041666585.1 Bacteroidota bacterium | reverse complement strand
ATCCCAAGATCTGAGATTATTTGTATACTGTATTCCAGCTTGGTTTTCTGAACAACATAAACAAGTTAGTTGATTTACTTAAAAAATGAAAAAATTTGTTTATAAAATTCTATTTCTTGTAAAGATAATTTGCTGAAGTATTTTTGTGTTTTATATCTCGATTGGATATAATAATTTTATTCTTAATTCTTGTATTTATTTTGATTGGTGTTACATTTTTTATCAAATATATTGTGAATTTCAAAGAATACATATGGAATCAACACAGGTTATATCAACAATTTTCGCCGCTAGAATCAATCTAAATCAAACTGAAATACTCGATTTGATACACGTAGTGGTTGACGAATACAAATTTGGTGAACTACTCGAAGCAAAAGGAATTGAAGTGGGGTATGAAGACGTCAACTTCATGTTAACTACGACAACAGGAAAATATTTGTTAAAGGTTCTTGTTAATTTTATAGCTAAAAAGCCGCGTTCTGAAGAAGACAGTCGAAGATATGTTGATACCATGGAAGGTTTGAGAGCAGATGGTGTTCCTGTACCAAAGTTATATACGGTTCATGGTGAGTACTTACTGAAACAAGTTATCCCACACAATACCGAACCTGTTTGGATGTTGGTCATGGAGTTTTTCGAAGGCAAAGATTTCATTGTTCAACCTTCAACGATAGAGGATATAAAAGTTGTAGCTCGAATGTTAACGAAAATAAATTCTTCAAATATGAAGAGAGAGCCAATGTATGATCCTTGGCAGCCACAATTCTTGCTCGAGGAGTATACAGAGAATGTCGGACTACTGACAGAACATAATAAACAGTTAGTTGAAGAATTGCTCGTACAATACAAACAAATTGATTTAAACAAGCTACCCAAATCTCTAATTCATGCAGATTTCATGTGTAATAATATATTAAAAAACGAGTA
Organism: Bacteroidota bacterium; assembly: GCA_041666585.1. GTDB lineage: Bacteria > Bacteroidota > Ignavibacteria > Kapaibacteriales > UBA2268 > JBAYGQ01. The sequence continues at coordinate 1,665 of JBAYGQ010000545.1, read as the reverse complement.
TAACGAATATCGCTTGCTTGATTTCGGTGTAGTAAATTACGCACCAAGACTTGTCGACCTAGCAGTTTTTTTAGCTGGTTTTTGCATAAATCCTAATAAGTCATTCGAATACAACCAAGAGGCGTATAAAACTGGGCTCGAAGAATATAATACCTATTTACCTCTTACTGCTTTAGAGATGAGTCATGTTGGTACGATGACGAGAGCTGCATATGCGATATTTCATATCGCAGCTACGCACGATAAAATCGTTGAGAAAAATAAAATTGAGGAAAACGATTATTGGATCAAACTCGGAACAGCAGGTTTGGAATTGACAAAGAAAATGGGATTATAAGATTTTTTGTTCACATCAACCTGGGATGGTTAACTGTTCATATTTACAATAGCAGGAAAAATCATTTCACTTTATTAAGCAATATCAAAAAAATTTGATTCACCTTTTATCTAAGTTACAAGGAGAAAAATTTTTAGGTAAATATGAATAAAACATTTCAATCATTCCTGGATGCGAGTTACAGATATAATTATCAAAATGGACCAAATGTTATCACGTCCGAAGGACAAGCATTAAAAGAAGGAATAAATTGCATAGGCTTAATGCACTTGCTTGTAAAAAGACTTTTTAATATTTCATTACCTCAAAATCTCCGAGTGTTAGAAATATATAACGATAATCCATATTTCAAAACAGTTAGCGAAACTGATGAATTACAAATGGGAGATGTATTGTTTTTGGGAAGAGAGCAGCTACCAGATTATATAAATCTTTATAAACCAAGATATGATGAGGGTAAGAATTTAATAAATGAAGACGAAGGAAAAAATATTATTGGTGATAAACATGCTGGATATCACACTGTGATGTATACAGGTGAAAGAGACGAAAATAGTACACCTTTAGTTATAGATATTGAAAAAGCTGCGGACAATGTGAGAATATGGATATTGAAAGAATTGATGAAAAACGAAAAATATAAAGTATTGTATAGGATTAAACGGATAGTAGACAATTAAATGATGTTTTATAACATTCTACTTGTAGCGACGTTAAAGTAGAGTAATAGGTTCGGACATTATTTAGGAAGCTACCCAAAAGTTTAGCCTCAAAACTATATAATTTTTTTTATGATAAAAATTTTTAAGTGGATTGGTATTAGTGGAAGTTGGAGAGCAACGAGTCCTGAAATAGAAAAAGACGTTAGAACAAAAGTGAGAGATATTGTTATTTCAGGAAATGGAATTATTACTGGTGGCGCATTGAATGTAGACTATCAAGCAACAGATGAAGTTTTGAAACTTGGAAAAGAAAAACAGTTAAAAATTTTTCTTCCGACAACTTTACAAATTTATGCAGCACATTATAGGAAGAGAGCCCAAGAAGGTGTTATAACTTTCAAACAAGCAGAAGACTTGATATTACAATTACAAACTTTTCAAGATAAAAATCCAAATGGTTTAATGGAAAATTTTAATAATATTGAGGTTGATAAGGATACATATTACGAAAGAAATTTGGAAGTCGTGAATGCATCAGATGAATTGTAAGATAACCTCTGAACTTTCGCATTTTGTAACATCTCAATTTTCGTAGTACGATACCCATTGCCCACCCGGCTCCATTCGCAAAGCGGGAGATTATGGGATAGTATTTTTGGCTTCGGT
>JBAYGQ010000544.1:0-2597 GCA_041666585.1 Bacteroidota bacterium | reverse complement strand
GTTATTCTTGGTGAAACCGTATATGAGGAAGTTTATTCTCTTATAAACAATGGTAATAATCTTTTTGCAGGTGTCTATGGAGGCGTCTATTTATCTACAGATAGAGGCAATAGCTGGAATGCTAGAAATAGTGGATTTGGTCCATATACTTCTATATATTCATTTGATGTAATCGGTAACAATCTTTTTGCCGTATATGGAGGTGTTATATTTACTACAGACAATGGCAATAGCTGGTTTAATAAAAGTAATGGATTAGCCTACGATGTTTATGGTAACGATACAGTATATAAAGCTACTACAATTATAATAAGTGGGAATTATATTTTTGCAGGAACTTCTGGAAGGGGTATTTTTCGTGCTAAATTAAGCGATTTTGGTCTTAGCAATGTAAACGAAAATAAAACATTATTAAGAAACTTTGTGCTTTACCCCAACCCTGCAAACAGCACATTCAGACTTAAGTATGGCACTGAAACAGAAACGCAGGTGCAAATAAGTGTTTACGACTGCCTCGGCAACCAGGTGCTTAGCAGCACAGAGCAAAGCACCGCCGGCACCAACGAAAAAACAATAGATTGCAGTTCTCTCTCTACGGGTTATTACATAGTGAAAATGCAGTGTGGCGGCAGTGTTTATACACAAAGTTTAGTAATTATAAAATAATTTTGTACAAATTAATTTTGGTGTATAAAATGAAAAAGTTTTTACTTCTGATTGTAATTTCTTTATTAATTTGTAGCTTATTTATAATTGCAACAATTTTATTCCCGAACATTATTAAAGCACAAGAGACAGAAGACTGGCAAATTCTTTTTAATGGTCAAAAATATAAAAACGGATATACCTTAACTTTATCATCATTGGGTGTAAATGGTAACCACATTATGTTAAATGGTACTTTTACAAATCATCCTGAAAGTCTCCTGATGTTAAGCGACGACAGTTGCAAAACATGGAGAGAAAGCAAGATACTAATTGATACTTCATTTAAAACAATTTTTGCAAAAATTAATTCGACTGCTTTTCCTGATACCTCTACAATTTACATTCATATTGATTCCACATTTTTTAAAGGTTATGATGGATTAAATGCCATCAATAATTATTTGTCTTGCATATACAAAAGCACTGACTTTGGAATAAGTTGGGAAACCATAATTATAGGTGAAAAGTTACGCTCAAGACCGAGTAAAATAATGTCAATGCAGGATAATTTAAACGGAGTATTATTGCAATATCCCGATAAAGATGAAGAAAAAGATATTATCTGGTTTACAAATGATGGTTGGAAAAGTTGGAAAAAAATTAATACTCCGGATGGAATCATTGCTTCCGAAAGTATGAAACTCATTAATAATAAAATTTATATTCTCGTGAATTTCAAATCGAGCGAGGTCTATTCAACAAAGGATTTTGGAAAATCATGGGAGGTTATTTCGATACCAAGTGAGTTTACTAAAGATAAATGGAACACAAAATTATTAGTATTAAATGATAGTATTTTTTATTGTTATGGTTTCCATGAAAAGTATCAAGGTGATTCTGAAAGAGCTTCTTTTATAATTAAAACTACAAATTCAGGTCAAAGTTGGAAAAAAATATTTGGAAAAAGTTATTTAAATGCAACTATTAGTGATATTGTAGTAATTGATGAAAATAAATTGATAGCTCTTGGAGATAGCGTTTTTAGAACAAATGATGGATTTCAAAATTGGACAAGTTTTAAAGTCTATTTAGATGAATCTTCTTATCCACTTTATAAATTAATTCACATTAATGAGAATCTTGAATATGGAATTTGTGGAAGTTATTTATTAAATTTTACCGGGGGAAAAACTCTTTTACCACCAACTTTTACAGAACCTGAAAATAGTAGTGCAAATCCACTTGATTTTACTGTAAAATGGACACCGATAATTGGTGCAAATAGGTATCATTTGCAAATAGTCGAAAGAAATCCAAGTATGTTTAAAGAAACTTTTGATTCGACTTTATTTGTTAATGATTCATTAATCACTGATACTTCTTTCCAGCTTACAGGTACCAAATACTATAAAGAATATGCCTGCCGTATACGCGCAATGAGTAATACACAAAAAAGTAGTTGGATTGAAGGATATTGGATAACGAATAATGATACAACAGCAGTAGTTGAAAACAAAAATGACATCAAATCAACCATCTATCCAAATCCTGCAAACGATCTGTTATTTATAAATGTATCTCAGTTAAACGGGAGGAACACAGATTACATCATATTCAGTATAGAAGGCAGTATAATTCAAAGCGGAAAATTCAATAATAAAATTGATATTTCGAACTTAAAAACCGGGTTCTACTTAATCAAATTAAACGGAAAAGTAAGTAAATTTATAAAGATATAATAAATCGATCTACAATATTTCGTATATAACTTAGTCTCTTTCTTTTTTTTAATATTAATATGAGGCTAAAAATGAATTTAGATTGGATTAAAGAACTCTTTAGCTCTATAGATGCTATGGATTTAGAAAAATTTGTTTCTTTTATTAATGATGACGGTGTATTTGTTTTCGGTAATGCACCGGATGTAAAAGGAAAAGAAAATATCACTC
>JBAYGQ010000543.1:0-2602 GCA_041666585.1 Bacteroidota bacterium | reverse complement strand
GACTGAGCAGTGTAAATATCTAACTTCAAACTTATAGAATCAATTTTTGCATATTCGATATTTAAATAAGTAGCCTGTGCAAAAACTTCTGACGCAAAAAATATATTCAGAATTATCAGAACAAAAAAGATACATGATTGATATAATAAGGAAGAATATTTTCTATTCATAATTATGTTCCTATATATGTTAATATAGATTATATACAAATAACAAAAAAAATAGAATTAGGATACAAAGATTACCGTTATATTATCAAAGAATTTTTGCTGTTCATACAAATAAAGCAAACATCTGATAATTTGCTCAATTCAATTTACAATAATATTTGTAATTTTACTTTAGTACATAATGAAAAAAGACATTTTTTAAAAATAAATATAAATGTTGAAAATTAAAACTTGTTTTTTTGAAAATACAGTATTAAACTTGTATAGATTTATTTTTAACGGAACTGAATGAGTTATTTCGATTACCACGATGAATATTTTGAAGATGAGCGCCAAGATGATATCGAAGAGATGATTCGTTATTATCGTAGCCTTGATAAATCCCGTAAAAATGCGGAGCTCCCGAGTATGGATATGCTTGAGGATATTGTTGATTATTGCATTGAAAAACAAAATTATAAAGAAGGATTTGAATTTTCCGGTATGCTTACAAGCCTTATGCCTTACTCAGGTGAAGCTTGGCTCAAAAGGGGAATCATTCTGGCAAACCTGAAAAACTATGATGAAGCACTTGATTCTGTCCACAAGGCGCACAGCCTTAATCCGACAGATACAGAGACAACAATTTATCTTGCACAAGCCTACTCGTATAAAAAAAGATATAAAGAAGCTTTTGAACTTATTAATGCTGTGATACAATCCGAACCTGAGAACACAGATGCTCTGCACGCAAAAGCCCTGCTACTGAAGGAAACGGGACATTACAAAAAAGCTCTCAGAATGTTTAATTATCTTTATCGGATAACTGACGATAAACATTTTCTGCAGAATATTGCATACTGCTATTTCAAATTAAAAAGATTCAGACGCTCAATCGAAGTCTATGACAAGGCTATCAGTCTGAATCCTTATGACAGAGATTTGTGGTACAGCAAGGGAATTATTCACTACATACTGAAACAATATTACAAAGCTATTTCCGCATTCGAAACTGCACTTCTGATAAAAGAAAATTTTATTACCTGGTACTATATCGGGATTTCTTACTCTCTGCTCGGCAGAATAAAGGATTCAATTGATGCTTTCAGAAAGGCACTGAAGCTGAAACCTAAAGATATGCAGACCACATACAATCTTGCAAGTCTCTACGGAGATTTCGGTAGTTACAGAAAAGCAATCAGATTTTTTAATATTGTACTGAAGAGCGACGCAAAAGATTATCGCTCTTACTTCGGCAAAGGTATTTGCTATTATTCTCTGAATAATCCCGAGAAAGCTCTGACTAACTTTGATTCTGCATTAAAAATTTCCGACAATACCGCAGAAATCTGGTATGCTAAAGCTGATGTACTTTATTATTTGGACAGAACAGACGAGGCAATTGACTGCTATAAAAAAGTAACTGAAATTCAGCCGAAAAATGTTGACTGTTGGTACGATTACGGTATGACTCTTTTCGAGCTTGAGCGTTTAGACCAAGCAAAAGCGGCATTTACCAAGCTGATTGAATATGACCCTGAAAATGCAGAAGGTTACTATTCGATGGCTAAAGTTTTTGCACGACAGAAAATAGTGGAAACATCCGTAGCATATCTGCAGGCGGCTTTCTTCCTTGACCCGGGTAAACAAAAAACATTCGTTTCCGAATTTCCGGAAATTGTAGAAAACAACGACATCAGCCCTTATCTTTCGAGCCTTGAACCTCTACTTGAATTCTAAATTAAAAGTATGTTTCGAATTCAAAGGAAACCAGTCGCGCAAACGAAACAGTAGAAGTTGTCTCTGATTTGTTTCATCGAGAATATTATCTTTTTTGGAAAGAAGAATTTTTAATCGAAAAGACCAACCTTCATATTTTCGCAGGTATAAATTTCCTTGCCGTCCACTTCCATTCTGCCGTCCGCAAGAATCATTGTCAGTTTTAGGTCAATTATTCTTTTAATATCAACTCTGTATGTAACTAATTTATTTTCTGGAAGAACCTGTCCGAAAAATTTAAGTTTATCGCAACCTAATGCCCTGCCTTTCCCTTTATATCCTTTGTGAACAAGGAAAAAGCCTGTCAATTGCAATAGTGCATCCAAGCCGAGAGAACCCGGCATAACAGGGTCGCCTTTAAAGTGGCATCCGAAAAACCATAAACCGGGATTTATATCAAGTTCCGCAATTACTTCGCCTTTACCGAACTTTCCGCCTTCACTGCTTATACGGGTAATCCGATCCATCATCAGCATATTATCGCTGGGAAGTCTGCCGCTGCCTTCTGTAAAAAGTTCGCCTTTTCCGGCTTTTACTAAATCTCCATATTCGTAAGAATTGTGCATTTCTTCTTAATTAAAAATGAATAAATTTCTTTTATGGACACTTATATCAGTTTATTATTTGAAAATATTTTCATAAAATTATTTTAATAGTAACAAACATAAATCTTG
>JBAYGQ010000542.1:0-2608 GCA_041666585.1 Bacteroidota bacterium | reverse complement strand
ATGTTCCTTCCTTCATAAATTGGAATGGCTTATCAGGAATCGGAGCAAAAAGTTTAATTTCAACAATATTTGGGCTGACACCGTCACTTTTTGGCAATATATATTCTTCCGATAAATAAATTTCACGTTCATCTTCATTTGGTAATGAAAAGCGTATTTTTATCTTTTTATCAACTAAAAAAGAGGTAGAAACTTTGAATTTGATTGTATCCCTTTTTGAGTCTGAAATATTAAATGTCGAAAATATTAGTGTATTTTTTTCTGCAATTAACGGTACTAAAGTATCTAAGCAATCATTATAAATAAGATGATGTAAAGTATTTTGATTCCTTGTAGTATCGTCAACCCAGACAACCTGTACCGCTTGGAATAAGCACTGGTCGTCATGAATAAGTTTAATTTCAAACGAGCTTATATCGCACCACTGAGCATCGAATAATTCAACGTTTTGTTGAAAATCAGCTTTTGAAATTTGTAATTTTTGAGTACCGTCGGCTAACATTGTATATAAAGCATTATCCGAAGCAAATACAAATCTGTTTTCGTTTTTTTTCCAGGGACTAATCGAAGTGATTTGTTTTGAATCCGGTCCTCCGAATATCCTACCGTGTCCCAAATCTACTGCAGAGTTTGGCTCTAATGTAGATACGTAAATATGCGGATTGATTCCAGATGATTCATTAGATTGAAACACTATATTTTTTCCGTCGGATGAAAAGAAATAATGCTCAGGTGGATTAATGTAGGGACCCCCTGATGGTTCATAAATTATATTTATTTCTATCGGATTTTTATTATAATCTATGAGAAATAAACCTGTTTTCTTCAAACTGCCTTCATAGACCAGAGTACCGTAGATTATTACTTTGTCTCCTGCCGGCGAGATGTTTAAATGGCATGAAGTAAATATTGCGTTTTGGTCAGGTTGACTTGATAATAAGTTTACCTGAAATGCTATACCATTTATCAAGCAATTAGAATTTATGGGGACGATAGGTTTATCTTCGCCGGTATTAATATTATATATATGAGGTGTTATGTACCCTCCATACCCGGGTGTTACTCGGTTATATAGAATCAAATTTGCATCGGGACAAAGCAAGGCTTCTTCGACTTCGCCTGTTGAGGGAAAATACTGGTTAATAACTGTTGCTATTTTTTTTATCGAGCCGTCAGTAATATCTATTTCCATAAAATCAGAAGAGTCGCATTTGTTTCCATAACAAGGCAATTGATAGAATAACCTTTTGCTGCCATTAAACCACTGAGGATTATATCCGTATATTTTGAAAGACTTTATTAATGTTCCGCTTACCACATTTCGGATAATCAGGCAAGTGCTGTCGGAAGTCTCTTCAAACCTTGCAAAAGACTTGTTATCAGGTGAAATAACAGGACTACTTGACCAGTTAATCCTGTCTAAATAGTGCATAGAATAAAGTACATTAAAGCTGTTACTATCCTTATCGCTACTTGCATAAATTGAAGTAGTTTTAGGAGATTGTTTCAGCCTGCCTGAGAAAAATAATTTGTATTGGCTGTCCGCCCATGAAAGTTGAACTGCCAGAACAAAAAGTAGAACAAATATAATTGTAAATCTTATTTGAACCATTTTACAGGGATAAAGTAAGAAATTAATCATAAATATTACCTTTCAAATTAGGTTTAACCGAATTTGTAAAAAATCTCACTTTTCAGAATTAGTTTTATAATAATATATAATGATTTCAAGAAATAAAAGGTTAAAAAGGATTAAAATTCATAATAAGCAATTATTCTCACTCCAATTTTGTAATTGAGCCGCCGGTAAGCCGGATTTTAACTGTAATAATCAGAATGAATGAGATGATTTTTATAATTATATAACTTTATTATATAATTCAATTTTCAAAAGTAATAATTTTATTGTACAAAATCAAGAAGTAATTAAATTAATATTTAATCTGTGATAATCGATATGGTATGTCTATAAAAAAATGTAATTAATTTAAACTAATAAAAATATTATCCTAAACTAAATCGTCTGATAATTTTAAAATTTCGAAAAATTATCAATCTGAAGGAATAAATTTATGGCAACGAAAATTTTTGTAAACTTGCCGGTGAAAAACCTTAATAAATCTATAGATTTCTTTACTAATCTCGGATATAGCTTTAACGCTCAGTTTACCGATGAAAAGGCAACCTGTATGATAATCGCAGAAGATATTTATGTAATGCTTTTGATGGAACCTTTTTTCAAATCTTTTATTCAAAAAGATATCTGCGATACAGCTACTTCTTTGGAAACGATTATGGCACTTTCCTGTGAGAGCAGAGGAGCGGTTGATGCAATGCTGGCTAAAGTGCTGAAAGCCGGCGGAACTGAACCTAATGCGGCTCAGGACCTCGGTTTTATGTACAGCCGCGGTTTTTATGATTTAGACGGTCACTACTGGGAATTTTTCTGGATGGAAGAAAATAATAAAAGTAACAGTTAAAGAATTAATTTGAATAATCATAGATACCAGTGATTCTATTATGTATGTGGGGATTTATTTGTTAATTGAGAACACTTTCTCTTATTCAATAATATTTATTTTTCTTTATTTAATTATTATAATCTTTT
>JBAYGQ010000541.1:0-2618 GCA_041666585.1 Bacteroidota bacterium | reverse complement strand
TGTAGGCTATTCACGTTACAATACTTTAGTAAAAAATTGCTTACAGCACCTTCATCATTGGCCAAATTTACATTTCCGGTTACATAACACCCCATCAGGCTACTGCCATCGGCTCCTGCATAAAACTGAATATTGCCTCCGATGGTGGTATTACCACCTTCGGTATCAGGTCGATGTCCAACGCCAATAATAGAAAGTTTTTTATGAATTTTCATTGTGTCATTTAAAGCCAATACACCTGCCGGTAAATAAATGGTGCTACCAGCTTCGGCTTCGTAAATGGCTTTGTTCAAATCTAAATAAATTTTGGTTACGTTACTTGGCGATTGCACTGCTATGTCTTGTGCGAAACACTTAACTGTAGCAAATAATAAAAGTACGAGGGTAAAATGTTTTGTTTTCATATTATAAATTATGTTTTAGTTTCGACTGATATGAAAAATTCCTTTCAAGTTTTTCAACCTGAACAGGAGTAATAACTACTTAGAGTTATTGTTGTCTAATTTTCATTAACAGCAACTGCCCCCTTACTCCAGGACCTGCGGCATATCCCATTACTGCGCGTGCGCTAATATATTCGCCGTTAAAAGCAGGATTTAGGCTTATAAAGAAGGGAAGTATCATAGCATCTATCTTGTCTTTGAGAAGAATTCCCCCTTCAATACTATGTAAAACGTTGTAACATGTCAAACAGATTAATTTCATTTCGGCCAATATATTTTAAATTTGCTATTTTAGTTTAAAATTATTAATAATCTATTTGCTATACTTAAAAAACTATAAATTATTTCGGCTCAAAAATAATAATAAATTAGTTAACTTGCAAACATATTTTAACTAAACTGCAAAGAAATTGGCAAAATTAGTATCGAAATGAGAATTAAAAATAAATTGTATTAATATTTATCAAACAAATTTTTAATAAAAAAACACCACAATCACATTTAGCATTATTCCGTTGTGAAAACATTTAAAGCGGCCTTACTTCGGTAGGGTCGCTTTCTTTTTACTGAACCGGGTATCACCCACTCCCTCCTTCTTGCACACCCAACACACCCCTTACGCAGGTTCACTAACACCCCGATACATGAGCTCTGATCATAGCTGCACAACAACTTAGAGCACTGCTGCTCTATATCACAGAGCATAGCTGCACTATTTCGTAGAGCTATACTGCTCTATGCTCCTACATAAGGGCATGTAGTCGCACTGCATCGGGTTAGTAGTGAACCTGTATATGGGAAGTGCGGATGCACCACACAGAGGTGTATCACTATCAGGGCATTATAAATCGGGTAATACATGCACTGGCTGTTGGTAGCTATGCGTTACAGGTTTTACCAGAAGACGTGAGGTACCGCAATAAGCAGTCGTAATTTGAAGGGTATATGTGCCGGCCTTAAGTTCGTCGGGCAACTGAAAAATGATTGTTTTAGGATAATTGTAGACAATACTGTACTTCTGAATATTAAAGGTTTCTTTCGTTTCTGTATTCAATAAATGTATACCGCAACTAGGAAATTCACCCATAATTTTTAGCTGAGTGCCTACAATGCGAACCATACCTTTTTCTCTCAAAGGCATACCTCTTTGGTTGGGAACATCAATATATGTGATATTTTTTGCTTTTCCCCGCTTTGTCGCCAGTTGCACTTTGGTTTGCGAAGCCACTTTGCGAAGCATCTTTCCGGGGATGGCCGATATGACTACCTTATTGATTTTTGCATCCAGTTTGTATTGTTTGTTTGTTCCAGTTACCGCGGCACGTAAATACACCAATCCGGTATCGACGTTGTAACCTTCAGCTGCCATTTCGCCGGCTGTTTGATTAAAAACACGTATGACATTTGCCATTGTTGCAGGGTCGATAAAAGGTAACTCGTACTTCATTCGGGTAATGATGTCGTCCATACCGGCTTTACCTTTACGAACAGCTACAGGAACAAAATAATCCTTCATCGTTTTGATGGGTTTCTCCGTCAAATAGGCTTTGATAATCTTTTTCATATAGTAAGATTTTTATTAGCAGTATCACCTTCGGTCCGCCGCTGAAAGACTTCCCGAGAGCAGATAAAAACATTGTAAAAAACATTACTGCAAAATTAACGGCATTTTTTCTATTAACCAAAAAAGTTAAGGTGATTTGCTCAAAAAAAATTCACTACAAATGTTTCACAATTTTCTCACTCATTATATTTTCCTTACTGATAAACCGGTCATAAACAAAAATGCCTGTTAAAACCAAAATTAATGCGATAAAACCTGCCAAACCGGGCACACCCACCAACAAATCATTTCCGCCACTGATAGGAATGATGGAAATTGTAACTGTAGCATTCATGGTGCCGTGTAGAATAGCTGCAGCAATAACCGATTTCGATTTGATGGTGAAATACATAACAACTGGTGTGATCAAAATACACAAGCCAACCATCATTAGCACACCAAACTGCGGATGTTGTGGATAATTATGTCCCATCAGAATAAGCGGTGCATGCCATATTCCCCAAATTACTCCAATAAGCAGGGATGCCTTGACAAAACTCATGTTGCGGAACTGATACAGCAGAAATCCCCGCCAACCTAATTCCTCTCCAAAAGCCGCAAGACCGTTTATA
>JBAYGQ010000540.1:0-2627 GCA_041666585.1 Bacteroidota bacterium | reverse complement strand
GTTAAAATAAGTCAAAATGTCGCAATTTTGATAGATGGAAACAATATAGAACGTGGCATTAAGGATTACTTTGGCCGTGAATATTTACCAAACTTTGATCTTATTATTCCTGAGATTTTAAAAGGAAGGTCCCTAAAGCGCCTGATCTATTTCAAAGAGGGGAAAGATGCTATTTCAGAAAAACTGGCTACCCGGTTAAAAAATAAGTTTTTTGGTGAAGTTGTACCCTGCTTTAAAAGTGCCGATATACCCCTGACTATTAATGCGGTCCAGTTGGCGGAACATACCGACTGCATAGTTATCGTTAGCGGGGACTCCGATTATATGAGTTTGCTGGAATGGTTGCAGCAAAAAGGAATCCGGTCCGAGGTCGCAAGCACTAAACGATCAATGGCAAAGATATTGAAGGAGCAGGCGGTTAATTATTTCATTATCAGGAAGGAGCATTTATGGGAATATAAGCCTGATATTTATAAAGTTGAGACTGGTATTGATGCTAAGACACCGGATGCGGAAACTAAGGAAAACAAGGAGGTCGGCAATGAAAAATAATTTAGAAAAATGGAATTACTATTTGTCTATTATTGAAAAAAAGACAAGTGATTTTATTAATTCTCAAATACATGGTCTTAAAATACCAGAGAAATATTATATCGTTTATCCCATCGGTAAAGTTGCTGAAAGAACGATTTTAGGTACAACTTATTCACACTATAACCATAAGGGAAAGACTTATTTTAATGGTAAAAAACCAACCAGAAAAGATATTGAAGAAATTGCACAATATTCTGTATCTGAGATTCCATTTACAACTGAAAATGTTTGGTTTGAATACTCTGAAATATGGGATAAAGAAAAAGGAAGTAAATCAACTTCATCGGTTAAATTTTATGATTTAATTAATCAAAAGGCATTATTTTATTCTATTGTGGAGGCGGAATTAGAGGCGAAAAAAATAAAATTACAGGTTGAAGAAGAAAAAGAATTTAGAGAGCTTCATCAAAAAGATGCTTCATATAACTATCAGTGCAATGGTTATAAATTTTTAGGATGGCAAAATGGATGGAAACACGTTTATTTTGACGAAGATGGTAATTTATGTTCCGACACCGGTAAACCACATAGATCATTTGGATATTTAACATCTGATTATCCAGAATACGGTAAATGTAGAGATTTAAAACATAGGCATATTCACGTATCACATGACCAAAGGGGTTCCGAAAATACTGTGAGTTGTCCCATTTGTAAAATATATTGGAAATATGATTGTAGTGATTAATCATAATGAGCAACCCAAAGCCTAAAATATTACTTTGCTGCCCGACCGCAGAGGTCAAAGATTACTGCATGAAGCAATGGACCCATCATGTAAAAAATCTCACATACGATAACTTTGATATATTGATAGTTGACAACTCAGTGAACCCGGACTATCATAAAAAGATACAGGCCCAGTTAAAAGACTTTAAAGGCAAAGCAGAGGTTATCTATTATAGGCCACTACACAGCAATAACCGGGAACTTGTCACCGCTTGCCAGAACAAGATGAGAAGTTATTTTTTAATAGGTGGCTACGACTATATGTTTAGTCTTGAAAGTGACATTTTCCCGCCAGTAAATGTTATCGAATATCTATTGTTTCATCACAGGAAGGTTGTCGGACTGGGTTATTTCATAGGGCACGTCTTTGAAAGTAAATTCCTTATTCAGCAAATGGACGATGTTAGCTTACTTATGGCTCAGTCTATGTTACCTCCGCTAAATAGTATCTTTAACTGGTTCGACGGCAAAGTAAAGACTTGTTTCAATTTTGGTATGGGCTGCCTATTGATCCACCGGTCCGTATTAGAAAATATCTCATTCAGAATAGAGGCAGAGGACACGGCGAGAGGACACAGCGATATATATTTTCACAACGATTTGCGAACAAATGGAATAGTGGCCTTTATTGACACGGCTTACGTCGCCGAACATAGGAACGGGAATTGGGGAAAAATTAAGAATATATGAAAATACTTATTGTTTTAATGCTATTATCGCTTAATCTGAGTTCAAAACCCGTTACGGATAACTTCATTGATTCGACACATGAAAAGGTTGTACGTGTGTTATTATGGGATATTCCGGTGAATAATTGGAGGGTGGCGAAGATTATGAGAGGATAACGTATTGGCGGTTGGCGAAGTTGCCGACTAAATAGCACTTAATTATCAAACTATAAATACTTTAATAAAATGGAAGAAACTACAAATACCGACGAAAACGGCAATTGCGCTAACCGTGTGTTATACACAGGGCGTTGCCTTATTAGAAACAGAATGACAAACGATGTATTTTTATTAGACAATGTTGATGAAGCATTGAAAGTAGCAACCAAAGAGAATTTGAAAGATGAAGACCATCCATCGTTTCATTTATACTCTGCTAATAAAAATGGTAAATGTAAATTGGTTGCGGAGTTAATTAGAGATTTTGGTCATTCTGAGTTGTATTGGAAGCCTTGTGCATAACGGATACGGATAACAACAGTTTAACAAATTTATATATGGAAAACGAAAATAAAAATACAGTAGAAAACATCAATAATAGCACTGAAAAATTGTTGTTATCTGATGTTATAAAAT
>JBAYGQ010000539.1:0-2627 GCA_041666585.1 Bacteroidota bacterium | reverse complement strand
CATTCGGAAGGTGTCCGTCTGAAGAAAAGAACAATGTAACGTTGTCAGCAGCGATAAACGGAGCTTCTTCCCTGCCTTTGGTATTGATTGCAGTAAGATTCACTGCCTTTTGCCATTCATCGTTGTCGTCTTTATCTGAGTACCATATATCAAAATTCTGTTTGATATCCTGCCCGTCGCTGTTAGGACCGGGTCGTGTAGAAACAAAATAAATACGTCTCTGGTCCGGCGAAATTGAGGGTTGAGAATCGAAATATTTTGAATTTACATTCGGTCCGAGGTTTACCGGTCTTCCCCATTTGTCACCCTGAATTTCGGTAAAATAAAGGTCACAACTTCCATATCCGTCGGGGCGGTTGCAACCGGTGAAATACAGAGACTGTCTGTCAGCGGCAATTGATGCGGCACCTTCGTTCAGCGGTGTGTTTACGCCCAACTTGCCAAGATTTGTAGTTTCGTCAATATTGTACGGTTTATCGAAATTGGTATCAAGCCTGTCTGCTTTTTTGGTTGCCCAGAAATCGTGAGACAAAGTACCATCCTCCATAGGCTTGCTTCCCGGTCTGTTCGAAACAAAAAACAAAGTCTTACCGTCAGCACTGATTGTGGGAGCATAATCAACACCTTTCCAGTTTACCACCGGTCCGAGATTGATAATTCTGATGTTACTGTTATTCATAATTCCCTCCTGTTGCTGAGGAGTGGATACAGGAACGGCTTCGATGACTGCACCATACATATACAGTTGAGACCCGCCCAAAGCTAAATCATTACTTCTATTCAGCTCCGGTTTATTGCCCGATAAAGGAGTTTGAGCCTGTAAATTTGAAAGGGGTAATATAAAGAACGTTAGCACTATTGCAAGGAAAAGAGTGGAAATACGTTGCATTTTGCCCTACCTATTAATTAATCATTTATAATTTGACTATTAGTTTATATCAAAAATTTATTTGGAGATTATTTGCTTTTGTCTGTTAATTCAAGGGGAAATCAATATCCGTCCTAAGTTGAAAAACGTCTAAATTTAATTTACAAATAATCTTTTTTTATAGAAATTGTAAAAAAGAAATTATCAAATTGAAACATTGAACAATTTGATAATTTTATAAAGTAATAATTTAAATCAAATCTAATTAAAACACAAGATTAATTTTTTGTGAACGGAATTTTTTTTTAAGGAGAGTGAAATAAAAAATACTAAAATATTTTAGTTTTACTTGATTAATACAAGGTTTTCATTAGTATTTTACGATTTTTCTAATTATCCTGAATAATAATTATTTATTCCTTTTATAATAAAGTTATCAAAAGCAAAATGGAAAAATATATTACTGATTCTTTATTTAGTTTTTGCGATTTTTATTTTATTTAAAAATTTCAATCAAACAAAAATTATATTATTTATAAAAATTCGAGATGAATATTTGCCGCTTTAACGCTGTGAGTAATAGCTCCGGTTGAAATGGCATTTACTCCCGTGCTTACATAAGCTTTCAGATTGCTGAGATTAATTCCTCCTGAAGCTTCGACAAAAAGTTGTTCTCCATTTGGAAACATTCGTATAATTTCAACAGCTTTAATTATTTTTTCAGGCGACATATTGTCGAGCAGAAAGCCGTCGGCACCCGCAGAAAGCCCTTCCTGCAATTCCTCGAAATTTTCTACTTCAACTTCCACCGGTTTATCATAATTTATTTGTCTGATTATTTCTATTGCTTTTTTTATGCTTCCAGCGGCTTTAATATGATTATCTTTTATCAAAATTCCGGAAGAAAGGTCAAGCCTGTGGTTCGTTCCTCCTCCGACAGTAACAGCATATTTCTCGAACAAACGCAGACCGGGAGTGGTTTTTCGTGTATCAAGAATTTTCACTCCGTACAGTTTTGCAATTTCTACATATTTTCTTGTCATTGTAGCAATACCGGACAACCTCTGCAAAAGATTGAGCATAACACGCTCTACGGAAAGTATATGCGAAGTTTTTCCGCTTACTTTAAAAAGAATTGTTCCGTTTTTTACAAAGTCTCCGTCCTGTTGGAGCATTTCAATATTAAAGGATTCATCGAAAAAATAAGGTACAATCATTGCACCCGCAAAAACTAAATCATCCTGTGCCTGTATAACAGCTGTTGATTTTGATGAATTGTTAACCGTCCCTGCAGTTGTGATGTCTCCGGAGGGTAAGTCTTCCAAAATAAATTCTTCGATTTTCTTACGGATGTAATCTCCGTTTAGCTCTGTTTGCTGAGGATATTGAATCAACTTAACTCCAACATTTTTTCTATTGCTTTTAATGCTTTCAAACGTAAATCTTCATCAAGAATAATTTCAGGTTTTAAATTTTCGAGAGCTGAAATCATTTTATCTATTGTATTCAGTTTCATGTGCGGACACTCATTACAACTGCATCCGAGCAGGTTAGGAATTGCATAGAATAATTTATGCGGCAGTGCTTTTTGCATAGTATGAATTATACCGGGTTCTGTTGCAATTATAAATTCCTTTGAATCGGAAGTTTTTGCAAAATTAAGAATACCGGAAGTAGAGCCGATATAATCTGCATAATCAAGTATGTTGTCGGGACATTCGGGATGTGCTAATACCTGCGCCCCCGGAAAAGCATGAGT
>JBAYGQ010000538.1:0-2633 GCA_041666585.1 Bacteroidota bacterium | reverse complement strand
TTAGCCGGTATTGGAGGTGTTATTAACTTATCTGTAACAGATACTATTTTGACTTTAGAATCCACTGATTTAAATACACCTGTTGAAGGCAGTTTAACACTTCATAACAACGGTACAATTGAGGCTGATGTGTCGCTGGAAATTACAGGAACACAATCATCCAAATTTAAAATTATTTCTCCAGAACCCACTTTCACGATTGTACCGGGAGGCTCTGAAGTTGTGGTAATACAGTTTATACCCAAGAGCCAAAACGATGTTACAGCTTATTTGGAAATCAGCAACCAAGGAGATAGTATTCCTAGGATTATTGAGCTTTCAGGAAAAGTAAGTCCTACATCTGTTGTAGAATCAGCAAGTCCGCTGACTTATTTCAAAACATACCCTAATCCTGCAAACAATTTGATTAATATTGAATTTAATCTTGATGAGCCTATGTTAATTGAACTTTTAGTTTATGATAATACCGGAAACTTTG
Source organism: Bacteroidota bacterium (assembly GCA_041666585.1). Lineage (GTDB taxonomy): Bacteria > Bacteroidota > Ignavibacteria > Kapaibacteriales > UBA2268 > JBAYGQ01. The sequence continues at coordinate 2,155 of JBAYGQ010000538.1, read as the reverse complement.
TTAAGAATCTCGGTATATTCAGTGCTGCTACCCAAGGTAATAAAATAGAGTGGAACGGATTAGATGGTTATGGAAATCCAATTTCCAGCGGAAGTTATAATATCATACTTCGTACTAAGAAGATGACAAAATCATTCAGAGTTATATTCGTAAAATAAAAAAGTTAATTTTCTTTGGTTAAATGGATTCCGCTCGGGAAGTGGAGTCCATTTTTCTATTATCTTGTTATTAAAAACTTTTTTACTGCAACTTTTTCGTTAGTAGTCAGCTTGATGAAATACAGTCCCGCAGGGATGTTGCTGATGTTTATATCAAGATATTGTGAGCCTTCGGAAAGACTGTTCCAGCTATTATCCGCGACTCTGTTTCCGAGCATATCGTAGAATTCGAGTTTAAGCGGAGAATAATTCTGCAGATTAAATTTGATTCGCAACAGGTCAGAGCTTGTGCTAATCACAGAAATCGTTGTGTCGGCGGTTGGGGAGAAGTCAACGGATAATGTATATATTTCATTTCTATAGACTCCATCAGATAAAGTAGCCGCATAAATGTTTAAATTACTTCCTGAATGCCCCCTTGAAGCGATACATGAGATTCTTTTATCTTTTAATCCATTATTCATCGGTTCAGAGTAATCACTAAAGACATAAATTCCTGAGTCTTTTGTAGCTATACAATACCCAGGACCATAAAAGCCAGGGCTTAATAATTTTGGATTTGATTTTTGTTTTAATTTTACTCCTAAAGTTTCTCCATAAACTTGAAAAGAAATTAAACCGGTTATTACCCAAGGTTTAATGTCTTCTATTATTTTTATGCTGTCCAAACCATAACCAGATTTAAAGACTTCAGAATCCGTTGCTAAATAAGAAAATTCACTACCAGTATTAATTGAATATTTGACTATTCTTTTACATTTTTGAGAATTAATATAAAGCGGTCTGTTTAACCAGACTTTACCAATATCACTCCACAAATATAAATTTGAATCAGATGTTGAAACGAAGTAACCGTCTTGAAAAAATTCTGTTATTTCTTTATTTGCAAATATATCGTTATATTTTTCGAAATGTTTTCCTGAATCTGAAGAAAAATAAAGTCCTTTTGAGGTACCACAATAAATTAAATTTTTATTGTAGTGATCGAAAATAGTAACAGAATTTATTTTAAGGCTTTTAAAATTACTATCAATGTAATGAAACCAACTTTCTCCTTTATCTGTACTATAAAACAATCCTTGATTATTTGTTCCAACAAAAACACGATTATCATCTGCATAAATTGAAGTGTATTCAATGCTATCGCTCAAGTTATCTAATAATTTCACAGTTTCATCATCATTAAAATCAGTGTACATTCTATAAACTTTATTGCTGTCTGTTAATGCGTACAAATTATAACCATAATACGAATAATTTTCACATATAAACATTTTCTTATAAGACAAATTCGGCATACTCGTTTTTGACCATTTATTCCACCATTGTGCATCTAACTCAAGAACAGTAGCCAAGAGGAACAGAGTTGCCAGAATAAAAGATTTTGTTTTCATTGTAGTATTTCCGAATTTAAATCAGAGTTTCTTATTTTCGGCTGAAGATGAATATATTATATTAATAAAATAAAATAATATTTCAAAGTGTTTTTTGTTTTCTTTAATCAATATTTGTGTAAAGGTACTGCTAAAAAAGAAGAATTCCCAAGCAGGAGCTTGGGAATTAGCTTATGCTCTGGTGCATGGGAATTAGCTTGTGTTTAGGAGTTTGGAATTAATGTGGAGTTTGGGAATGTATAACGAAGAACTTCAATACATCAGCTTTCCAAACGTTAATAGGGAAAATTTAAAAGTAAAAATAAATATGAATATCAGCTTTTATAATATAGGATGTAAAGTTAATTTCGCTGAAATCTCGCAGATACAGGAACAGTTCGAGAATTTGGGATTTTCAACTGTCGGGTTCGGTGAGCCGTCGGATGTGATTCTGATTAATACATGCACTGTTACCCACAATGCAGATGCCGACTGCCGTAAAATTATACGCAAGGCAAGACGCAATTCTCCTTCTGCTTTTATAGGAGTAATGGGGTGCTATTCGCAGATTAATCCGGACGAAATTGTTAGAATCGAAGGCGTGGATGCGGCGTTTGGCAATGA
>JBAYGQ010000537.1:0-2639 GCA_041666585.1 Bacteroidota bacterium | reverse complement strand
TTTCTAAAAAAACATCTGAACATTAGCTACAAAATTAAAAAGTTACAGCGTGAAGATATTTTAGAAATCCCTGAAACCGCATTACGCGAAGCTATTGTCAATTCCGTTGTTCATAGAGATTACTTCGAAAAAGGCGCTAATGTAATAATAGAAATTTATGATGACAGAGTCGAAATTTCAAATCCCGGAGGCTTGCCTAACGGAATGAAAGAATCAGAATTCGGTACAAAAAGCGTTGCCCGTAATCCTCTTATTGCTTCTTTGATGCTTAGAGCTAATTACATAGAAAAACTTGGTACAGGTATTAAAAGAATTCAAAATGCTTTGAAAGAAGCCGGGTTGCCTGAAGCAGATTTTAATTTAGGAAATTTCTTTACAATTAAATTTGTTCGTATTACCAAAGAAAAAATTAATGTGGAAGTTTACGGTGAAAATGTCGGTATAAATGTCGGTGAAAATGTCGGTGAACGCATAGGAATAAAAGGAAAGCGACTTTCTAGAATATTGATATTATTGAACTTAATAAATAAAGGAGAATTTATCGATTTCAAAAATGTCGGTGAAAATGTCGGTATAAATGACAGAACGTTAGAAAGAGATATCTCTTTATTAAAGAAGAAAGGTTTGATTGAATATATCGGGTCACGAAGATCAGGAAAGTATATCACAACTGATAAATTTAAAGAACTATTGATTAACAATTAAACTTCTGACGAAGAATGAAATTATTTTTACAGCGAAAATGTCGGTGTAAATTTCAAAGAGACTTTACTTTGATAAATTTTTTTTAAGAAAGTAATAACAATTGTAATACTTAATTTCTATGGGACATCAGTTTTTAGCAAAGTGCAGAAAATGCGGGAAAGAGTTCGAAGTCAGCGAAGGCGGCGGTTTCTTCTTCCATCTACTGCATTGCACGGACTGCGGAAAAGAGAAAAGTGTTTCTTTCGATGAAATAAAAGAGCTTCATTCTAAGTTTAATAAAGGGTCGAATGCACCGTATGCTGTTGCCTCGCGGGAACAGGATAAGTTGATTCAGGATAATCCTGATATTGAGCCGATAGATTTAGTTACAAATTACAGAGAAATTGAAACTATGCTCGAAAAGTGCAGATGCGGAGGCAGTTTTACTTTCAAAGCGAAGGCAAGATGCCCAAAGTGCAAATCGGATGATTATATTGATACTGGTATTAGTACAATACTATACGACTGAGTTTTTTAATGTAAAAATGAAAATGGAAAATTATGAATGAAGATTTACAAAATAAACCTGTTGATTACGTGGTTTCGTCTGCAAAGGGAATTCTAGGAGCCATTCCGGTGTTCGGTCCATTAGTAGCGGAATTGGTTGGGAATGTCATTCCAAACCAGAGAATCGATAGATTAGTTAAATTCTTTCAGATACTTGGTAATAAGCTTCAACATCTTGAGAAGGAATTTGTTGAATATAAAATGAAAAACGAACTTTTTATTGATTTGTTAGAGGATTGTTTGTGGGCTTCTACAAGAGCTTTAACAGATGAAAGAAAAGAGTATATTGCAAATCTTTTTGTACAAGGACTAAAAGCTGAGAAAGGTGAATTGTTGAATCATAAAAAATTATTGCAAATTCTAAATCAAATTGATGAAATTGATTTATTAATTTTGATTTTTTTAGTAAATAAATATAATAAAAAAATTGATGTAGCAGAAGATTATAGACAAAAGATATATTCTGTATTAGATCCAGAGAATCCAAATTCTAAGGAACTGATTTATACACGGCAAAAATTTCTTGATAGTTTAGGTTTAGTAGTTGCAATTAATATGACTGATGAAACTGAAGATGAGATATTATTTTCAAAACCAAGAGCATTGGCGATTATGTTACTAAATGAAATTAACAATTATGGGAAATGAGCTAAAAATATTTAATCCAGAAATAACTAAAAATAACCTAATTATTAGTTCGCTTTTTTTGACCTCTTATGAATTATTGAAGAATAGCATTATTGATAGAATTAAAACTTTCCTTTGTACTGAATTTAAGTTTATAGAGCATAAAATAATATACAAAGAATCAGAAGAATACAGACTAGTTAAAAACAAAGATAAAAACTTACTTGAGGCTTCGCTACTATGGTTAATAGAAATGGAAATAATTACCAAAGAAGAAAAAGGATTAATTCATAAAATTCGAGAACAAAGGAATAGAATAGCACATAACCTTCCTGAATTATTAACAGATAATTCAAAAAATATTGATATTAATTTATTTCTTGAAACTAAAAGACTTATTGATAAAATTGAAAAATGGTGGATAATTGAGGTAGATATGTCCATAAATCCATATTTTGATAATATTAATAATGATGAGCTTGATACCGAAAATATTTTACCAGGTACTTCTTTGATGTTGGATTGGATTATAAAGTGTGCATTTGATTTAAAAGGTAACGAATAAATGAAAAATAACCTCCCCACATCCTGGACTACTGTTATTATTTATTTAAAATTTGAATAGCACTTCAATTGTTCAAATAACTATCAATAGAATTAAAGTATAAAAATAATACATCTTCTATCTCTATTCTACTGTTGTTTCAATTTTTATTTTGACTGTACGGCAGTAGAAACGACCTTCGGGTATGTCGTTGTTG
>JBAYGQ010000536.1:0-2642 GCA_041666585.1 Bacteroidota bacterium | reverse complement strand
TACAGGCTAAAATTGAAAACTTTGCAGAAAATGAAATCGCATGTAAATGCTGCGGCAAGGTAAATGTGAGCGACAAGGGGGTTATTTGTTTGCAGGCATTTAGATATATGCTAAATAATAAGTACAAAAAGGATATCAGACTTACTGTTGAATCAGCCTGTAGGTGTAGAAAGCATAACAAAGCAGAAGGCGGAGTTGATGAGATAAGAAACGGCAAACTCGTCACTTCAAGACACGAATGCGATACTAAAAAATCTGATGCCTTTGATTTAACAAGCCCTGACTTGGATTACAAGAGCCTTTATCAGAATGCGGTCAATTCAACATTGTTTAATACCGTTATAAGATATGACAAAAAGCATTTTGTCCATGCTGATACAGAGCCAAGAGCTAATTATGAAATCAAAGCCTGGACTTGGAATAAATAATTATGTCTGAATGTAAAACTATTCCTGCTTTTTCGACTATTTTTGATGAATGCACTGTAATGTGTGATTGTCAGAAAAGTATAGGAGAAACGCTTATGACAGAAATTTCAAACAAAGAAACCCTTATTTTCAAGAGCAGGAAAAACTTCCGAACTTTTATCTCGGAAGAAGGAAAGTCAGAACTCGAGAAAATTATTGGTTCAAACATCCACTTCCTCTCCGTGGCAGAAGAATCAACAGAAGAACAGCCTGATATTTTAGCCGTTATGAATGTTCATGAAAAAACAGTAATCGAATGTGAACTAAAACAAAGCATCAAAGCCCTATCAAACCTGTTAAAACACGCAGCGGGACACAGTGCCAAAAATATCATCTGGCTTGTAAATCAAGAATCACCTGATGCAATAAAGACGGCAGACTGGCTAATCAGAATAATATCACATGAAATAAGGCTGTATGTCATTAAATGTTACTTAAACGATGACAAAATATGCTTTAAAGAACTTTTAAGGCCATCGGCAAACTCTTATCAGAAACCCAAAGCTAAAATTACAAATACAAAAGCAAAACAGGAAGAATTCTGGCAGGAATTTCAAAAATATACAGAAGAAAATGATTGCCCGATAAAAATATCCCATCCTGCTCCACAACACTGGCAATATATTACGATTGGACTTTCAGGAGTATCAATCCAGCTTACAATCAATACAACCAAGAACTATCTCGGTTGTGAACTCCTGATTGCAAACGATAAAGATCTGTTTTACAAGCTGGAAGGATTTAAAGAAGATATTGAAAAACATCTTGGCAATCTCGATTGGCAGGCACTTGAAGGTAAAAAATCTTCAAGGATAAGAGCTACTAAGGATTTTAACCTTGAGGATAAAGATTATAAAAAGGGCATTATATGGCTAATCGGCACAACCAGTATGTTTAAAGAGATCTTTACACCATATTTAGCTTAATTCCTTCTCTCCTATTGCCTCGTTTATGGGGCTTTTCTCTCTTCAAAATAATGTGTCGAAAAGATACTTCTTTCTTACTAAACACTTCTATTCTCTGAAATGCACGCTAATCTGTCAATACAGATAAACAAAGGAGATACAAAAATGGGAACATGGGCATTACCTCAAACAAAAAAACAGGCAGAAACTTTAAAGCAACTTATGACAAAGCCTTTACCAGCAAAAGAAGCCGTAGAAAAACTTTATAACCTGCTTGGTGATGATTGTTTATTTGATGAAATAAGTAATCTTCGAGAAGAAGAAGGAGACAGCTACGATTTAAGGTCTACAGTTAAATGCTACATTGAAAAAATATTAACTTTTTATCAACAAACTCCTGAAAACTTCGCAAAACCTTTTGAAGACGAAGCCCTTGCTGTATTAAAAGCGATATAAAAATTAATAAAAAATAACTAAAGAAGGAAAATAAAATATGAAAAAAACATTCCGTTTTAAAACGCAAAACTCTTTTTTAAGGACATGGACAAAGCTAAAATACTTGACCGTCTCCATTACTTTAAATGCAGGTGGGAGGATGAAAAAGAATATGAGGATTTTGAAGATTATAAAAATGCAATCGTCAAATTGTTCACTAATTATGACGTTAAACAATTAAAAATTAAAAAGAGTTTTGAAATAGAGATATTTATAAGCAATATGAGATTCATTTAAAAATAGGCAAAACAAATATTAAATATAAAGCCCAGCTTATTGCTTAAGACAAATCCATATAATCACAGAATGTGTCGTTATGATACTTCTTCGTTCTAAAACACTTCCATTTCCACTAATGCACGCTAATCTGTGATTATAGACAGATAAAGGAGACAAAAATGATTAAAGTAATTATGTGTACACTGCCTGAACTTAACGAAGTCCAAGTAAATCCACAAAATGTAGAAATCAAAAACGGTAAATACTATGTAAACGGAGTCCAACATTCAATAACAGTCGGCGGAGCTGAATTATTACAAGTATTTTACCTCGGCGCACAATTAGCCTTAGATAAAAAAATTACTAAAAATCAAGTAAAAGAAGCACAGGCAATCAAATTATAGGAGATATAAAAATGGCAAAAACAGCGTATAAAGAACAACTTATAGAAAAAATCTCATATTTATCGAGCAGTCAATCTGTTTCTTACAGAGAAATTTTAAAAATTAATGATAAAAAAATTAAATTTTTGATTAAATCAGATTCTTACAGAATT
>JBAYGQ010000535.1:0-2644 GCA_041666585.1 Bacteroidota bacterium | reverse complement strand
TTTAGCCAAAAAGTTTGAAGGTAAACTGAAAGTAGTTAAGGTTGATACTGAACAAGCTGAGAATCAACAATTAGCCATGACCTATCAAATTAGTAGTATTCCTAATATGAAATTATTTGAAAAGGGAGTAGTGGTCCAAGATTTTATCGGTTATAGACCAGAATCAACTTTTTCAGAAGAATTAAAATCATTTATTGGTTAAATAAAAATATGTTTAAACAAAACGAAAGTAACTTAGATAAAAATATTAGATTAGCAGTTGGAGTTGTGGCGTTATTACTAGGAGTATTCGTTTTTACGGGAACTCTTCAAATCGTAGCCTTAGTAATTGGTGTTCTGGGTATCTTTACGGGACTGACTGGGTTCTGTTTATTTTATAAAATATTGGGGATTAAAACCAATAAATAATGAGTACAGTCACCATTGTTAGTTTATCCAATAAACATGGCCAACGAAGTGGTGATGGTACAAAAATACAATTAATAAGGATTTCATGTTCGTTTAGGCCATTTCCAGGCATACCAGACAATCAAAAATAATAATAAACTTTCTATAATCGTGCCAAATATATAAAAACTCCAAGTTTCTCCTATACAGGCACCCAACATAGTCACAAAATAAAATATGCTTACTATGATATTGGTCCAACGATTTACTTTGGGTTTTAATACTAGAGATAGAAAAATCATCACACTCGGGATTACTATGTATAACGTAGTTAAGAATAAAAATAGTTGACTAACCTGAAAAATAAATACTTTCCCAGCTATTATTCCTTCAATAATTCCAGGCTTAAACAATGAAAAAATATCCACATATGCATATAAAAACATTACAACTATCCATAATGCTGAAAGCTTTATCTTTACATTCACCTCCACGTCTAACAGATTTTTTGTAGACTGTTTGTTTGTATTCACTTTTTGCCTCCTTTGCCGGTATTTGTTTTATTAGATAAATAAGCGATTGCAGATGGACTGAATCCTTTAACTATCAACCACACCGCTAAGACCATTTCCTGCAAACCCAGTGGAACCTCTAAGATAGCTAAATTCACGTCAAACATATCAAATAATCCTGAAGTTAAATATAATATAGCTCCGATAAGACCCCAAACTGAAAGCCATCCGGGAATGAGTTTTGATTGATAGAACACATAATAAATCATCAGAGCACCCAAACTGAAAACAATATCCAATATAAAACCTATCTGATAGCTAGCTTTTAGTAATAAAGTGCCTAAAGCTTGAAAATGGGAAGCATCCGGAGCTCCCGCTTTTACATATTCCTGACCTACTGTTAGTAGCAATAACCAACTGATTACTATTGCAATGTAGATAATAGCCTCAAGCGCCCCCCTGAAAACAACAGACCCAAGAGCTAAAATTTCATTATATTTTTTAAGGATTGGAAACAATACAACAGACATCATGGCCAGCGAAAAGCCCATTATTAACACCAGGAGGGATCCGATTACAATTTGATTTTGATTTTCAGTAACCTTGATAAGGTAATTTGGATCACTTAGAATGGATCCTGTAAAAACACGGCTTAGGATACCCGCAGCTGTTCCAAGAATAAATAATGCCCCCACAATTTTTGCGATCTTTCTGTTTGAAACCGTTTCATTACTCATAATTTAATATTAACAAAACAGTTCTAAATCCGATAGATAAAATTGTGGAGATTTTAATGAAGTTTCAAACTTATTATTGGCTTTAGATCTAAATAAGACCAGAAAAAAGTAGAATCAGGGATATAGCGGTTATAGCTGCAAAAATACCAACGGTTTTAACAAATAGGTTTACCGCATCTTTCTTCTTACCTTCAATAAAAAGCATAAGCGGTTGATAAAAAAACAGAAATGCCATGACAACAACGGATAATGTCAAAAGCGATAGAAACACGATCGGAGCAAAAAAGGTATCAGGTTTGTTCTTTAATGGCTGTGTCACGAGGGTCATAATTGTGACTCCGAGAATGATATATGCTGAAGCGCAAAGAGCATTAACAATTGGGTTTTTGGTCATGGATTAATTATATCAATTTCGCTTGCTTGATGGAACGATTTTCGAATTTTTCCTATTATTAATTCACCGCAAAAAATTTGTAATTAATATCATTGTTTGATATTTTTATGTATGAATGAAGGTCGGGCTCGAGTTTTTAAATTAACTAATTGGTCTAAAAACATTTTATTTATCTTATTTGGACTATTAATCGTCGTGGGATTAGTTTTTATTGTTACTCAAATCTGTAAAAAACAATCAACAATCATTAATACTCCAATACCAACGAATTCAACTTCTGACTGGAAAATATACCTTAGTAAAGCTCATAGTTTTACATTCAATTATCCAGATAACTGGATATATGGAGAAAATGGCAGTCTTTATAGTAGAGATGGATTGCGTATTTACCTTCGACCAAAAGAATTAAACGTGAATAATATTACGTATGGTGAAATAAATATTTTGGTATTTGATACCACCAAAACACTTAATGAATTTATTGATTACGAATTGTGTGAAGGATTGGAAAGATGTTCTATGTCTAAGAATGCTGAAATAATCAAACTTGGAGGAGTTGATGCAAGGTTAATAAAAGATCAAGGTGGACCCCTGCCTTCTGATTCAGTTCTAGC
>JBAYGQ010000534.1:0-2645 GCA_041666585.1 Bacteroidota bacterium | reverse complement strand
CTAAAAAGAAAATTAATGAGAGCTGGTTATGATGTTGACAGATTAGGCCATGATCGTAAACTAGTTTTAATTACAGGCCATAGACGAGAGAATTTTGGAAGTGGATTTGAGAATATTTGTTATGCAATAAAAACACTTACAGAAAAATACCCACAAGTAGATTTTGTTTACCCTATGCATCTTAATCCAAATGTTCGAGATCCTATCAAACAAATTTTTGGTAACAAAGAAATTCCTAATATATTTTTTATTGAACCCCTTGAGTATTTGTCTTTTGTCTTTTTAATGGAAAAAAGCACAATAATACTCACTGATAGCGGAGGAATTCAAGAAGAAGCGCCGGGCTTAGGTAAGCCAGTGTTAGTAATGCGAGATACAACTGAGCGTCCTGAAGCAGTTGCAGCAGGTACTGTTAAATTAGTAGGGACAGATTATGAGAAGATAATTAATGAGGTCTCTTTGTTACTAGACGACTCAAATCATTATATTCAAATGAATATGGCAATTAATCCTTATGGAGATGGAAATGCATGTAAAAAAATTGTGTCATTTGTGAGTTAATAAATACGTTAAAATAATGATAGTAGCAACACGTTCTAATGGAATTTATTCTTCACCAAGAATTGAAAAATATATTGATTTCTATGAAGATAATCATATGGAATACCTCATTGTAGGTTGGGATAGAAACAATAAAAAATTAATTCGGAATGATACTATTTTTTATACGAAAAAAAGTGGACATAATGTAGGTGGTTTTAAAGCAGCATTCGATCGTGTTCACTGGATGTTATTTTTATTTAAAATTTTATTTAAGAATAGAAAAAAAATCAATACTATTCATGCTTTTGATTTAGATACTGCTTTCCCTGCAATACTTTTCAAACTTATTATAAGAAAGAATATTGTTGTCATCTTTGATGTTTGTGACTGGTTTTCAGCAACATTATATAAGCAAAACAAAATAATTATACAGATATTTAAATTGATGGAACGTTTAACAATAAAATATGCTGATGAGGTAATTATTTGTGAACCAGAACGAATAGAACAAATACCATATAAGTTAAATAAAGAGGAAATTATTGTGCCCAATATCCCGTCTTTTAAAGACTTAAGTTTCTTGAAAATAAATGATGAATATAAATTTATGAATGGCAAAATTACACTTTCTTATGTTGGAGGTTTTGGTGCAGAGCGTTTTTTGGATGAATTATTTGATATTGCAGAAAAAGGGTTGATTAACCTGTTAATTGCAGGTTATGGCGATGCTAAGATGGAACAGCGTTGTGGGCAACTAAACAATCTTGACAATGTTAAGTATTTTGGAAAAGTAGATTACCAGTTAGGTTTGAATATTATGTATAATTCTGATTTGATTTACGCCATGTATTGCAAGTCTAATCCGAATCATGTGTATGCTGCACCTAATAAGTATTATGAGGCAATGATGCTCCATAAACCAATTTTATCAAATTTAGGAATAAGTATCTCAAATAAAATTCTGAACCAGCAAATAGGTTATGTGATAAACGAATCATTACCTGAATTAGAAGAATTAGTTTTATCTTTGAAAAAAGAAGAAATGAGTCAAAAAGGCGAGAATGCAGGCAGACTTTGGGATAATCATTACAGAACGTATACGTCAGATTTTTTAAATACAACCTATCAGAGGATATTAAATCAGAAATAATCATTTAACTTAATATAATCATTTAGAATAAAAATTATGTCAGTTTTCAAAGATAAGGTATTGTTAATTACCGGGGGAACAGGTTCCTTTGGTAATGCTGTTCTTAAAAGGTTTCTTGATTCCAGTGTAAAAGAAATCCGTATTTTCAGCCGTGATGAAAAGAAACAGGATGATATGCGTCATGTGCTTCAGAACCCCAAGGTTAAATTCTATATAGGGGATGTACGGGATAAGCGAAGTGTTGATATTGCTATGAAGGGGGTTGATTATGTGTTTCATGCAGCAGCTTTGAAACAGGTGCCATCCTGTGAGTTTTTTCCTGTTGAGGCTGTCAAAACGAATGTGCTGGGAACTGAGAATGTGTTGGATTCTGCCATTCAGCATAACATAAAAAATGTGGTGGTACTTAGTACTGATAAAGCCTGCTATCCTATCAACGCGATGGGAATCAGTAAAGCAATGATGGAAAAAGTGGCGATAGCAAAGGGTCGTGCATTAGGTGTTGATTCCACAACTACGATCTGTTGTACGCGTTACGGAAATGTGATGGCAAGTAGAGGATCGGTCATCCCACTTTGGATAGAACAAATGAAATCGGATGCCGACCTTACAATCACCGATGCCAATATGACCCGATTTATGATGACATTGGACGATGCAGTTGATTTGGTTTTATATGCTTTCAAACATGGAAAAAACGGAGATCTTTTTATACAGAAAGCACCTGCAGCAACATTAGACGTGTTGGCAAATGCGTTAATAAAACTATATCATTCAGATTCAAAAATAAAAATTATCGGCACCCGTCATGGCGAGAAACTGTATGAGTCGCTTGTTACCAGAGAGGAAATGGCAAAAGCAGAAGATATGGGCGATTATTATAGAATTCCCTGTGATTCACGCGACCTGAACTACGATAAATACTTTGTTGAAGGCAAAGAAGAGATTGCCG
>JBAYGQ010000533.1:0-2646 GCA_041666585.1 Bacteroidota bacterium | reverse complement strand
ATTTATATCAGGGACAATTAAAAATTTGTCCCTGCTTTTTAGTTCTGATTTCTCGTAAAAAAATTAGTATAAAAAATGGAAAAAAGTGAGAACATTATTTTATTCGACGGAATTTGCAACCTTTGCAATGGGATTGTGAAATTTATTATTAAGAGAGATTCAAAAAGAACTTTCAAATTTGCATCATTACAATCAGAAACCGGACAATCTTTCCTCTTTAAATTTGGTTTGAATCCGATTTTTTTTCAAACTATTATATATATCAGAGATAACAGCTATTTCATAGAATCAGCGGCTGTACTCAATATATTGAAAGATTTGGGTTCAGGTTGGAAAATGTTCTATGTTTTAATTGTTATTCCAAAATTTATTCGTGATTTCTTCTACAGAATAATTTCAAAAACACGATATAAAATATTCGGCAAATGCAAAACCTGTATAGTGCCTACTCCGGACATTAAAGACAGATTTTTGGAATGGTAATTTTAATTCTAAATATGATAACTATTCTTCGTTTTCGGAGTCTGTTTCGTTGTTGATTCTCTGAACTTCATTGCGGATTTCTTTTGCAAAAATGCGGATTATTTGCATATCTTTACGCAAGCGGATACCTGCGGCTTTAGAGCCTTTATTATAAAATTTATGGAAATCTTTTTCGAAGCTTTCCACTAAATCGAGTAAATGACGATACCTATCCAATTAAGCAATTAAGAATTAAGAATTAACAATTATTATTTTTGATTAAGATTAAATAATTAGTAATTAGTCTTTAGTAATTTGTAATTAGAATTTATTCTTTAAATTCTGAAATCTGTGTTATTTTTCTTAGACCTATAAATCCTTTGTCCCGCCGCTCTATTGCTGTAAGAGCGGAAGCATAAATTTCGCGCCAGGTCAAACCGAAAACAACCTGCAATTGTTCAGGCTCACCGCTTGTTCCGAAAGTATCTTTTACGCCGACAATCTCCATCGGAACAGGAAAATTTTTAACAACAACCTCTGCTACTGCACTGCCTAAGCCCCCGTGAACCTGATGCTCTTCTGCTGTAACGATGCACCCGCATTCTCTTGCGGCTGATATTACAGCTTCTTCATCAATCGGTTTTATAGTTGCAAGATTAATAACTCTTGCTGAAATTCCTTTTCTTTTTTCTAATTCCTGTGAGGCGAGAATGGCTTCCCATACCATTAATCCGCAAGCGATAATAGCCACATCTTTACCTTCTTCGAATATCTGTGCTTTGCCTATTTCAAACGGTGTATCGGGATTTGTGAACATCGGAACTGCTGATCGACCGAATCGCAAGAAAGCAGGTCCGTACATTTCACCGATTGCTATTGTCGCTTTCTTTGCTTCATCGAAATCACATGGCACAACCAGAGTCATATTAGGAAGAGTACGTAAAATTGACAACTCTTCTAAGGACTGGTGCGTTGCTCCGTCGGGACCGACGGTAATACCTGAGTGCCCTCCTCCGATTTTAACATTTGCATTATTATAACATACCGAAACACGCAACTGGTCTGTGTTCCTGAATGCGGCAAATGCCGTATAGCACGAGAAAAAAGGTATTTTCCCTGAAAGAGCAAGACCGACGGCAATAGTAGTAGCGTTAGCTTCAGCTATTCCGATAGAGAAAAATCTGTCAGGAAATTTTTGTTGGAAATAGGATGTCATTACTGACCCTGTAATGTCACCACCGAGAACCACAACATTTTCATTTCTTTCCCCCAGTACAACCAAGCCTTCGCCAAAGCCGTGTCTGGTGGGTTTCTTTCCTGCTATTTTAAAATTATTCATTTTCTCTTTAGTTTAATTTTTTCTTAAATATTATAAATGTGATTTTAATAAACAATAGAATCAGCATCGCCTAATTCTTTTAAAGCAAGAACTGCTTCTTCTTCGTTCGGAGGAACACCGTGCCATGAGTAACGGTCTTCCATAAACGAAATTCCTTTACCCATGATAGTTTTAGCAATAATTACAGTAGGTTTTCCGCATTGATTTTTTTGGTTGTCGTCGAATTTCTTGAATGCTGAAAGTATCTCATCAAAATTATGTCCGTCAATAGTAATTACATTGAATCCGAAAGAATCAAACTTTTTATCTAAAGGATAAATGTTCATAACGTCAGGAACTCTGCCGTCAATCTGGCAATCGTTGTTGTCAACTATCCAGCATAAATTATCAAGTTTAAAATTAGATGCCGCCATTGCCGCCTCCCAAACTGCACCCTCCTCGAGTTCTCCGTCACCTGTTAAAACAAAAACTTTCTTATCGTTTTTATCTACTAATTTATCGCTCATAGCCATACCTACTGCAATTGATACTCCTTGACCGAGTGAACCCGTTGAAGCTTCTAATCCGGGTAATTTCATATCAAGACCGGGATGCCCCTGCAAACGTGAGCCGTATTTACGTAATGTGGCAAGTTCTTCAGGAGGGAAAAAGCCTGCACGGGCTAATGCAGAATACAAAACAGGGCAGATGTGACCGGCGCTTAAAAGAAAGCGGTCACGACCGCTCCAATTCGGGTCGGAAGCATTGTAACGCAAAAATCCGCCGAAAAATAAAACTGACATAATATCGGTGGTACCGAGTGAACCGCCGCTGTGGCCTGATTTTGCATATACTAAACTTTTTAT
>JBAYGQ010000532.1:0-2675 GCA_041666585.1 Bacteroidota bacterium | reverse complement strand
CGTTCTGAGCATAAGCAGAACTGAAAATTAAAGCGAATGCTACGACTGCGACAACAAATAATTTACGCATAACAAAACTCCTTTTGAATAAATAAAAAAACCGTTATTATTAATTAAATTTTTCCAATGAACAAATTTACAAGTGCAAAATTAATAGAGTAAAATGAAACCAAGATGAAAACCAAAAATATTTTTTAAAATTATTTTCCAAGTGTTTTCTTTAGGTTTAAAAGCAAAATACGATTTTTGCCTTTGTTCATTTTGCATAAAGGGGAACAAATGGAATCATTGGAAAAAACGGATTTATATAAAAATACAAATGTGCTGATTTCTGCACTTAGCAGGACTACTCCCTGTTGGTTTGCGGCTATTGTGTCAGGAGGCAGATTCAAATATCCGCTTCATCTCAGAATGCTCGACAAAGTCCTGATTGATGCATCTCAACGGAAAATCAAAAAAATCATTATAAATATGCCGCCCCGTCACGGTAAATCAGAATTAATCTCTAAGTACTTCCCTGTCTGGTATCTGGGTACTTTCCCGAATCACCGGATTATTCTTGCATCATACGAAGCTACCTTTGCTGCATCCTGGGGCAGGAAAATCAGAAATATCATTAAAGAGCACGGTGAGCATTATTTCGGAATTAAACTTGACCCGAAATCCTCAGCCACAATGCGATTCGATTTATCAGAGTATGAGGGAGGTCTGAATACCGCCGGTACAGGCGGACCGATTACGGGTAAAGGTGCAGACCTGCTGATAATTGACGACCCCGTTAAAAACGATGCCGAAGCCAATTCGCAGACCTTACGCGATAATCTCTGGGACTGGTTCAATACCACAGCTTATACACGCCTTGAACCGGACGGAATAATAATAATTGTAATGACACGCTGGCACGAAGACGACCTCTGCGGCAGAATTTTGCAGAATGAATCGAAACATCAGGATGATGACTTAGATACAGATAAATGGTATGTGTTCTCCCTGCCCGCATTAGCCGAAGAAAATGATGCACTCAAACGATTACCCGGCGAACCGCTCTGGCGCGAAAGATTTTCTGCAAAAAAACTGAAAGACATTAAAAATACTCAGGGCAGTTACTGGTTCTCCGCAATGTATCAGCAACGACCCGTGCCGCGGGGAGACGGAATTTTTAAGAGAAAATACTTCAGATATTTCCGTCAGGACGAAGAATTTTATTATACTTCAAACTCTATCGGAACGGTACAGCACGAAAAAGTCATCAAAAGAAGCGATTGCACTATTTATTCTATTATAGACCTTGCCTGCTCAACAAAGGAAACTGCAGATTATACGGTAATTCTTACCTGTGCGGTCAGTCCCGATAACAATGTGTTTATTATAGATGTAATAAGAGAAAGATTTTCGGGAGCAGACCATCTGAACCAGATTAATAAGGTAAACGAGCGATTTCATCCTGTGATGATAGGGATTGAAAGCAATCAGTTTCAGATTACAATTATTCAAAATGCAAGGGACTCAGGATATAACGTACAGGAACTGATAGCAGATAAAGATAAGCTGACAAGGGCTTTGCCTATGGCGGCAAGACTCGAAGCGGGAACTGTATATTTTCTTGCGGATGCTCACTGGTTAGATGATTTCGAGGCTGAACTGCTTGCTTTTCCAAACGGAAGACACGACGACCAGGTTGACGCTTTTGCATATATAGCGGTTTTCATTCAGATTAAATCGGGTATTTTGCCTGCGGGTGCCGGAGTTAGCAGAACAATGAAAAATAGTATTACTTCGGGCTTTTAAAAGTATAAGTTTCGTAAAAATCAATGTGTCTTCTGTCTAAAACTTCTTCAATCACAAGATTTTCGAAAAAGCTGTATTTTTCAATATATGGTTTCAGTTCCATACCTACATCGGAAATGCAGTGATAAAACAGAATAAGAAGCTCGAAATTTGTCATGTGATCCTGAAGCAGACGTGTATAGAAGTCCTTGTTTTTGACTTCGCTTTTGTCAATAAAAGAAATAGTATTTGAAATATTTCTGAGATAATGACCAAGGTCGTCCTGATGCTTATTATAGAACTGAAGATAAGACTCATTCAGCAACTCAAGCATATCAGACTTTTCGGGATTTCCTATACCTGTATTATCAATATTATCATAATAAATATTTTTGAAGATATGGTAGAATTCGTTGAAGCACTTTCTTCCGAGAAGAGTTTTCTTATATCCCTGTGGATGGACAGGAGTTGGTGCTTCAATGGTGATTGCTGCAACAATTTCATTATGAAGATTAATCATTTGGAAGAAAGTATTCTCGAATTTCTGAAGGAAAAGCGTCTGGTTTTGTGCCTTGAACTGCTGTGTCTGTTCAATTATTTCCTGTCTGTTCAACTCAAACTCATGCCTCTGTGATTTCAATTCCATTCTTTGAAAGCGCAATGCTTCGTACACAAGGATAACACCGGCGAGAGCCCACAGTGAGCCGACGGTTCCTTCGAGAAGCTGTCCCATATTGCCTAATTTGGCGTCCTGGTCGGCTGAAAGCCAATGGAAAACCATTGCATCGAGCAATAACAGAACAAAAAAAGTAGTAATAAAAAATACGCCAATCCATATTAAAGCAATGGAAAATCGCTCATACGAAAAAAGAGAGGTATTGAATTTTGCAGTTTTCTTTTTCATTTTT
>JBAYGQ010000531.1:0-2675 GCA_041666585.1 Bacteroidota bacterium | reverse complement strand
TTATGATATGGAGTATTACAATGAACCCATTACGGGTAGCGGATACAACATTCCTGAATGGCGCATAACCGCTCATCTGATTACATACGCAGAAGCGAATTTTCAGAATGACGCCGCAATCGAAGATGTGATACAACCCACAAAGAAGCAGATGTTCCAGAGAAAAAATCCGATTTGCAACAATCCCCAGATTGTAATAAATAATACAGGTGCAAATGATTTGACGAGCCTTGAAATTAAGTATGGTATTGTCAATGGTCCCTCGAACACATGGGTTTGGAACGGCAGTCTGAAGTTTATGGAAATGGATACAGTTTTCTTACCGCCTTTCGACTGGGGAGAGCTTTCTGCGGGAGATTACAAGTTTGAATTTGAATTAAGCAAACCTAATAATTTGCCCGATGAATATCAGTTTAATAATAAAATGACTACTGATTTTTCTCCTACACCCGAATATTACAAACAGATTGTGCTTTGGCTTCAGACCAACAAATATGCGGCAGGTCAGGGAAATCAGGATTTCAAATATTTTCTGAAAAATTCAAGCGGAGAGGTTTTGTACCAGCGTTCCAATATGAGTGATAATACGCTATACAAGGATACATTCAATCTTGAGAACGGATGCTATGAATTTACTTTTACAAATGCCCTGGGCTACGGACTTGATTTTTGGGCAATCCGTGACCAGCTTGGGAGCGGAAGTATGAGAATGACTTGCTACGGAAAAGATTTCAAAGTTTTTTCACCTGATTTCGGACAAGAGGCTTATCATCAGTTTTCTGTAGTTACAAAACCGACTGTTTTAACTAATACGGATAGTCTTGATTTCGGTACTGTTCGTTTAGACAGCACAAAAGTTTTACCGGTTGAAGTTAGTGCCGATAATGAAAAAGGAATTGAAATCAGCAGAGTGCAAACGATTTTTCCGACTAAGCGTGGATTTGATGTCCTCTCGACTGTACCTGATTTAACGAGCGGTCCGCTTAAGCTGAACAAAGGTGAAAAGATGATTATCAATGTAAAATTTACCGCTCTGAAACACGGTATTTCCAATTCAACTCTCAATATTTACTCGAATGATGAACTTAATTCATTAAAGCAGGTAAAGCTTGCGGCATTCGGACAGGACCCCGCAGGTATAAGCGATTTTGATGAAAAAGCTGTTGTACCCGATTTGAAAATTTTATCAAATCCCGCAACCGAAAAAGTAAAGATTGAGTTCTCTTGCGGCATCGGTTCAATGTTTCAGGGGCAGATTTCTCTGTATAATTCTCTTGGGCAGAAAATCAGGAATGTATTTACGGGCAGTGTTGACCCTGATTACAATTCATTGGAATTCGATACAAGAGAATTAAATTCCGGTGTTTATTATCTTATATTTAATCTTGGTACAAAAAGTATAGTTAAAGGACTTGTAATAGTAAAATAAATTTTTATGTATGAATCCTCTAACCTACGCTTTGCGCAGGTTAGAGAAAACAAGAAAGATTATAATTTCACGAAACTATTCTATTTTACAACTATAAACTTCTTTGTTATACAAAAGTTTCTGCTTGATACAGTGCAAAAATAAATACCTGTCGTAAAGTTTCGTGTATCTATATAAAACGGTTTTGCATTCGAAACGCCGCTGATTGTCTGCCGGAGAACGGTAATGCCGAGTTCATCGAAGATTTTCAGTATAATATTTCCGGTAAATTTATCGGATAACTCAATTTGTAAATTATCTTTTACAGGATTCGGAAAAATTCTGAAATAAGTTTTATCATTGGTAAAATCTTCGTCAACACCTGTTGTCAGCGAGATGTTAAGCGAAGTAGAATCCGTGCATCCCTTGTTAGTAGTTTCTATTACTTTTAAACTTCCACTGTTAGTCGTATCCCAGGTAACACTAACTGAATTCAAGGTGTCGGTGCCGTTTATCGTACCGCTTGCAACAAACCACTTATAAAGAGAACCTGCATTATTTTGAACCGAGTAAATTTCCGTAGCACCTTTGAACGCTGATTGTTTGCCGCTGATTACAGGTGTGGGATACTGACTGAATGTTATAATTTGTGTAGTAGTGGCAGGACATCCGTTTACACTGTTAATTGCAGAAACGCTGATTGAGCCGGAAGTAGGAGCGGTCCAATCAACAATGACACTAAGAGATGTATCCGAACCGATAATGTTCCCTCCGCTCAGACCCCAGCTATATGAACAATTCGTTTGGGAATTGGTACTGTAAGTCTGTCTGCTATTCCTGCAAGGAGAATAAGAACCTGTTATTACTGGTGTTGCAGGTGACGGATTAATTGTTATCACCTTGAATGCTGAGTCAGAACAACCGGAAAGAGCTAACGATTCTACAAGAGTAACGGTGGCTGAACTCACATTTGTATTCCAGTAAATATAAAATTTATCATTTGTTGAAGAGCCCACAACAGAGCCTGCATTTGTTGACCATCTATACGTATGAGCATTGTTAAAAATAGTTGAAAGTTGTTGTACTAAGTTCTTGCAGGAACTGTTAGTCCCCGTTATTACCGGTATTGGTTTTGCCACAAATGTAACAATATGAAATGTTGAATCTTTGCAGCCTGACTGTACATTGGTTTCAACAAGCATTATGGTAGCACTTGAAGCATTTGTATTCCAGTTAATATTTACATTTACAATCTCACTGTCACCTA
>JBAYGQ010000530.1:0-2682 GCA_041666585.1 Bacteroidota bacterium | reverse complement strand
TTATATTTTTGTAAAGTTACAGAAAAATATATCTTAGTACAGTTTCTATTTACAATCAAGGCACCTGAACTAATCACTTTACTAAGGTTAAGACCTTTAAATTTGTTAAGGCAAAAACCGGCAACATTAATTATAGTAATTTTTGATTCGTTTAAATTATATAATATCATCAAGGGTTGGCTGTATTCAGGTTCATCTGTTGCATAGGAACTTGATATTTTGTTTACAAAATATACAAGATAGTTGCCGTCATAAGATAAAGCATATCCGGTTGTTCCTGCTCTGATGTATTTAATACTAGTATCCTGTGATTCGGGCAGTGGAGCAGGAATTATCCTGCCATCCTTGAATCTTACCCAAAGAGAAGGCTCAGTACTATCTTTTAAAGTATAAGCCATTGTGTTGTTCTCACATTCATCGCTAAATGAACTGACTCCAGCATTTACCAATTGTTTGATTTCACCGGTTTTGAAACTGCATGAATAAAGTCCTTCAGTAAAGAAAGAACCTGCGGAAGTAACATTTACAGAAAAGTAAGCAAACCTGTTTTCTAATTCAGATGGATTTGTTGAATCATTACAAGAATTAAAAATCAGTATTCCGACTATCGCAACAATGAAGGAAAACAATAATATTTTCATATCAGACACCTTTTGAAATTTTATTTATCGAGCCAGATTAATGTAACTCCTTCAACTATCCAGCGCGGTTTGATTTCAATTTCTTTTTCCGCTGAATAAAATCTTTCTGACGGTTTGAACGGGAATGCCCTGCCATAGCTGTATTTGCCGTCTCCGTCAAGGTCCTCGAAAATTTCGAATGTATAAAGCGCAGGTGGAACATTCTGAAATTCCCATTCACTGTTTTGTTTAAATGGAGTTTTAAATTCATTCTTACCGTCTTTGGATCGCATAATAAGATAATAATTTCTTCCTTTGTCAGGAAGATTTTTTATGGTTCCCTTGACTCCGCCGTAGTTCCTTATATCTTTTGTTTTGAAGCGGAATTTATAAATTGAATCTTTACACCTCACTCCGTTTACAGAATAGAGACTGTCTGCTCTGAAATTAAGTGTGTACCAGGCTTCGTTTGCAAGAATTGCTTTCGGTTTAACCGTAAATACATTATCGGTTTTCTTTGTAATCAGTATAGCAACATTTTCTGAAATCCCTGACTGTTCAAGCGATATGCGTTTATTAAATTCTTCGGATTTAATCGGTGCAGTAAAAATATATTTTAATTCACAATCCGGGTTTACATCAATAGAACTGTCTTTAACGGGATAATTAAATAATTGGAGTTTGGTAGTATCGTTGTCATTACTTGCTAAGAAGTAAGCCGAGCTTGTGCTGTCCTGTATTTTTAATCCAAGCGTATCTGTAATTGTATGAGCGGAATCGGTGCTTATTTTTAACAACCATTTTTTGTTTGTTTCCAAATCTTCGGAAGCATGGATAATCACCTGCTTTGCAGATTTTAGTGTAAAATAAGCAGATATTATTTTCTTTACGACGGATTTTGTTGAATCTGTTAAAACAAACACATCAGGTGAAATAGTCGCAGAATCGAGTTCTTCGCTGAAATTGGCAACTAATGTGCGTCGGCTTATGGATTCAACGCTATAAAGCATCGGAGCTGATTTATCAATAGGATTTCCAACCTTGATAAACACATAAGGGACTGAATCTATGGTTACCGCATAGTCTTTAGGTGAAGCACCGAACCCGTCAATTCCTTCATCATAGCTACCGTCTTTGAATTTATCCCGAATTGCAAAAACTCTGTATTTACCGTTTTTCAAGGCTCGAAATTCAAAGTTGCCGCTTGTTCCGACCTGTGTTCTTGAATAAGGTTTTGTATGCGTGGGATTTAGAGTATCGGGGTTAATCCCTTCCAAACGATAAGCAACAATATTAACACCCTGCGGACTCTGGTCGAACAGTTTCCCTTTTATAATCCCGCTGTCTAAGGAACTTCCTGTTGAAAAAGTAAGCTGAAAAGCTTCAGCCGGTTTATTCTGATAAATGTCTGTATAGTCTGTTCCGAGAGTAAAGCAGTATGTTGTGTTTGTATCAAGCGATTCTTCGAATTTGATATATAATTTTTTTCCGCTCCAATCGAAAGTAAAATTTTTTGTAGGAGAAATAAAAATATTTTCTGCTACTTTAGATTTATCCATATATTTATCGAAACGCACAAAAATTTTATTATCGGAAAAATTTAAGGTGCCGTTCTTTGGTTCGGTTTCAAGAACTGTAGGCGGAGTCTTATCCGGCGGACCGCCCGATGGTGGCAAAGGATTAGCACAACCGGCAATAAACGATAATGTTATTAGAATAATTTTAAGATATTTTTTCATATATTCGTTTTATGACGGTTATTACATTCTTTTGATGTTAGTTTCTTACAAAAATAGTAATAGTATATTTATAATAAAATTCTAAATACGAAAGACTAAAATTGAAATTAGAAATTCAAGACCAGGATATTCTGAAAGCCCTGAATTTATTAGGTATAAAAAATAAAAGAATCCGAAAGATAATTGCCGGTATCGAAGAGTTTTTTCTGCGTGTTGAAAAACACCACCTTTATTTGATTTCAGCCGGAATAGCTTTTAATATTCTTTTATATCTGATTCCGCTTTTGCTAATCGCTATTTATCTTGTTGACGTTATTTTCGGA
>JBAYGQ010000529.1:0-2682 GCA_041666585.1 Bacteroidota bacterium | reverse complement strand
ATTTTTTACAAATAATGTAACTATTAATATAAAAAAAAATATTGGATTTTACTTAATAGTTTTGAAAAGAAATTAAGATTTTTATATATAAATAGTATTGTAAGATAATAATCTTGAATTATTGTAAAAATACTTATTAAGCCAATTTATAAGCTTTTTAAAATAAAAGTAAATCTTCAACTTCATTTTTCTTCTTATCTGAGTCTCATTCCCGCTTTTGACTGATTCATTCTATTTAATTTCTCTATTTTTCTTATTTAATATAATATTTCCAATTTATAATCATAATTTTTAAAAAATAAAAATTTAATATTGTTAATAATTGAATTCTTTTTTTCTTTAATTTTGTGCTTTATAAATGTGACTAAAATAAATCCGTATAAAATGAAAATCATTTCTATCGTTGCCGGACCTATTGCAACAAACTGTTATCTTCTTTTTTACGAAGGTAACAGAGATGCTGTCTTAATAGATGCTCCCCTTGATTGTACTCAACAAATAATTGATGAACTGAAAAAAAATAATCTGAATCTTAAATCTATTTTGTTGACTCATTCCCATTGGGACCATGCAGGCGATGTTAAGCATCTCAGCGAATACACTAAGGCTCAGATTTTTGTTCATCAAGACGACAATTATAGATTAACAGAACCCGATAAACATACTGTATTTCCTTTGCTAGACTCTATTGAGCCTTTTAAAGAGGCTATATTTTTTATCAAGAATCAAAAAATTAAAACCGGAGATATTGAACTTGAAGTTTTATTTACACCGGGTCACACAGAAGGTGGAGTTTGCTTTGTTTCGCACAAAGAAAAATTAATTTTTTCCGGAGATACCTTATTCTGTCAAAGTATAGGCAGGACAGACCTTCCCGGAGGAAGTCTTGATTTATTAATGGAGTCAATCAGCAGAGAATTATTGGTTTTACCTGATGAATACAAGGTTTTCACCGGACACGGAGAAGAAACAACAATTAAGTTTGAAAGAGAAGAAAATCCCTATTTAAATGGATTTTACGGCATAATGTAACTAATTGAATTTGAATAAAATAGAGAATTATGAAAATAATTTCATTTTTCCGTAATACTGTAATTAACAATCATTTATTAATTTGCATAATTGTTCTGGTACAGATGTACGGATGTTATTCTTTTACCGGTGGAAGTATCCCTGAACATTTGAAAACTTTATACTTGTCTTCGGTGAATGATAACAGTGGATACGGAGATCCAAGATACAGAGAAAATTTATATCAGTTGCTCATTGATAAATTTAAAAATGATAATTCATTCAACCTTGTTCAACAGAGCGCTGATGCAAGATTGAATGTACAAATTAGCAGTATCCGGGATGAAACGCTCACGGTAAGACCGGGAGAACTCGAAACAGAAAGAAAAGCAACCGTTTCTTGCGAAGTTGAATATTATGATGCTGTTAAAAAGATTCAGATTTTTAAAAAAAGTTTTTCGGCTTATAACGTTTATTCTCTGGCTAACTCCCAGACGGAACGTAACCTTGCAATCACAAAAGCGCTGGACCAAATATCCGACGATATTATGCTTGCAGTGGTTTCAGGCTGGTAAACAATAAAAAATATAATACATTATTTTCCACAATGGGTAGGGTTTTGAGCCGCCTATGGAATACCTAATACTCTTTGTTTATTTGGTAGCATTAACAGTCTTGTTCGGGTTCGGAATTCACGGACTTGTCATGCTGTATTACTACCATAAAACATCCCGCGTTATACGTAAAGATGAATCTTTACCTGAAGAACTGCCTGTTGTAACGATGCAATTACCTCTATATAATGAGGTGTACGTAATTGAACGATTAATTCGTTCTGTCTGTAACATTAACTACCCCAAAGAAAAACTCGAAATTCAGGTGCTGGACGATTCAACAGATGAAACTGTGGAATTAGTAAGTAAACTGGTTCGGGATTATCAGGCACAAGGCTTCGATATTCAACACATTCGCCGAGGTTCCAGAGAAGGTTATAAAGCAGGAGCTCTTAAAGCCGGATTAGAAACCGCTAAAGGTGAATGTATTGCTATTTTCGACGCTGACTTCGTTCCCCGCGAAGATTTCCTTCTGAAAACAGTTCCTTACTTTAAGAACGATTCTGTCGGTTGTGTGCAAACACGATGGGAACATCTTAACGAAAACTACTCCTATTTAACTAAAGCTCAGGCTTTAGCCCTCGACGGTCATTTTGTTATTGAACAGCAGGTCCGTAACAAAGCCGGTTTCTTTATTAATTTTAACGGTACCGCCGGCATCTGGCGCAAATCAGCTATTCTTGATGCAGGTAACTGGCAGGCTGATACTTTAACAGAAGACCTCGATTTAAGCTACAGGGCTCAATTAAAAGGATGGAATTTCATCTTTCTTAATGATGTTACCTCTCCTGCTGAATTACCGGCTGATATCAATGCTCTGAAAACTCAGCAATTTCGTTGGACTAAGGGCGCTGTGGAAACGGCTAAAAAGATGTTGCCGGTTGTTTTTCGTTCAAACCTCTCGTTGAAGATGAAGGCTGAATGTTTTGTGCATTTAACTAGCAATATCGTTTTTCCTTTTATCATTTTAGTTGCCCTTCTCAATGTCCCGATTGTAATAATTAAAAATACTATCGGCGGCTTTGATGAATACTATTCTGTAATGTCTGTTTTTGTT
>JBAYGQ010000528.1:0-2687 GCA_041666585.1 Bacteroidota bacterium | reverse complement strand
CAAATGATTATTTAATTGAAAAACCTTTGAATGAGAGTTCTAATCTGAGAATAGGAAAAACCGATACGATAAAAATTAAATTTGTTCCTGATAAGCTTGAAACTATACTTGGGAAATTGGTTATTGAAAGCGATATCGCAGACCGTCCCATAAGAGCGGTGCCGCCTGAAGGAAGGAATAAAATTATTTATTTGCGTGGACGCGGTACAGGTGCTGAAATCAGTGTGTCAAGAGACACATTTAAATTTGGTAAAGTGGTTTTGCATTTGAATAATACTGCTAAAAAAACACTTCCATTAACAATAGGTAACATTGGAAATGATATACTGATAATTAATAAATTCGAGACAGAGCCGCCCTTTACCGTCAGTCCTGCAGACGTTGTTTTTGCAAGCGAACAAAAAGATTTTCAGATTACATTTGAGACAACAAAAATCGGGATTTACACAAAAGAATTGAAAATTATTTCAAGTTCAATAGCTCCTTCTTCAACAGTAACAATTGTCTTAACTGCAGAAAGTGTGCTTCCTTTACCTGAGAATATCTCTTTCCCTTCCGATATAAGGGCAAAGCCGGGCAGAATAATTTCAGTTCCTTTATTAGCGGATAAATCTAATATATCCACGGCGAGAATTTTTTCGGATACAATTTCCTTTAACGAAACCCTGCTCCGTTACAACGGATTTGATAAAACAAATACCGCAAGCGAAGCCGCAAGTTATTCTGAAATTTTAATTAATGAGACAAGCGACAAGGGCAGAGTCGCTATTAACATAACTATGCCAAACAACGTTTTTTTCGCTGAAAGCGATACTTTGATTTTACTTAATTTCAAAACTTATCTCGGAAATAATTTATCTACACCGATTGCATTTGCAAATCCTCAGTTCAGTGACGGCTACTTTCTGAACGTTCTCACTCCTGTTTTCAGAAACGGCTACTTTACATTAGATTCTGTCTGCGGTCTTGTATATAAACTTCAGCCGGGTGGAAGCAATATCTTTAAGTTCGACGAGTGCTATCCGAACCCTGCAACTGATTATATTGATATGGATTTTGAGATTCCCTTTACTGTGAATGTAGATATTAAAATATTGAATACTAACGGTGAGTTTGTCAAATCCGGCTTGGAATCAACCCTTCAGGCGGGCAAATATAAATTTACTCTACCTGTTCGGGAACTTTCTCCGGGTATTTATTATTGCGTTATCCGTTGCGGATTGTTCAGCAGAGTCCGGAAAATAATAGTTACAAGGTAATTAAATCGAATGAAACTCAGATTATTATATATAATTTCTTTTTTAAACTTGTTGCCCTTAATTGCACAGGCTCAGGGATTCGATTGGCAGTATTCCGCAAGGTTTCCGACAAATTCTCCTGTCTTTTTTATAGGAGTAACAGGTGAATTCAATTATCAGATTCATCGAAGTGAACTGGATTTTCTAGAAGATAAAATCACTTGCGTCCGTTTTGATAACGGTACAGGTTACGGCTACACAGGCGGCTTAAGTTTCGAAAACTGGCAAAATGCATCATGGGCTTTGTTCGGTTCAGTGAATTTTTCAAATATTCCTGCTACTTTTTCAAAGCAGGCGGAACCTCTTCCGATTGCAAACGGAGATTTCGAAATTACAGAATATAATTTTGTATCTCAGTACAGGTTTATTATACTTGAAGCCGGTGAAAAAATGCGATTATCCACTACCCATTTTTTTGTCGGGGCAAGTCTTCAGATTGGTGTCTTCATATCAAAATCCGAGGAGAGTAAAGAAAAAATAATTGCTCCTGAAAATGCTCCGCCTTTCCCTACAAATCCGCCTTCTTATGAGCGAACGATTTTAGACGGAAGCATTTCAACTATGAATAAATTTTCTCTGACTCCGCGGATAAGATTCGGCTATGATTTTAATCTGGGAAACAGCTACTATTCAAGCATTTCAATAATCTGCGGATACTCTTTGTTCAGTGTTACCAAAGACGCTGACTGGCGAAGATCCTCGGTCTCAGCAGGCTTGACGATTTACAGGGGACTCTTTTTTTAAAAATCATTCAAACGGATGAGATTTGTCAAAATCAGGAAAGTAATTGTTACTGCTATCAAGCTCCTGAATCCAGCCATTTCCAAAACCGAGAGCTTCCATTTCCTCAACAACCGTGCAATACTCTTCCTCGGTCAATCCACGTGACAAAGCAGGGTGAGATGTTGTTTGCGGAATAGGTGTATATTGAGACATCAAAGAGATATGAACTGAATTGGAAATTTCTTTTGCAATAGTTCTCAGAACTTCAATACTGTTTTGAACATAACCGGGTAAAACAAGATGACGGATTATTAAGCCGCATTCAGCATAACCTTCGTTATTTACATGCAATGATAAACCTTTCTGTCTGTACATTTCTTTAATAGCTGAAACAGCGTTTACGCAATAATTACCTACTCCCGATAACTCTTTCGCAAGGCTGTTATCGCTGTATTTAAAGTCAGGCAGATAGACATCAATCAAACCTTCATAATTTCTGATTGTCTCAACTTTTTCATAAGAATTTGTGTTCAGCACAAATATCGGATTCAGTCCGTTCGAACGAATTTCACGAATGATTGTTCTTATTTGTATAGCATTGTGTGAAGATGAAACAAAACCGACCGAGCGGCACCCTTCATTGATTAAATGAGAGACAGTATCTAT
>JBAYGQ010000527.1:0-2689 GCA_041666585.1 Bacteroidota bacterium | reverse complement strand
TTGGTTTGAACAAAAAAAATAATTCTATTCTTTTAACTTAAAAAAATGAAAAAAATTATAAAATTTTTTTAGAATATAAGCCTTTAATAATTAAGAACAAATCTAATTTATGGGGTAAATCATACAAAAAAAAAGTTAAATAAAAATTGACTAAATGTTAATTTTTTGTTAAATTAAAAAAAGAATCTATTACTGAGAGCTTACACAATACTTACACTGAAATAATTTATGATTAATAAACAATAAAAAAAACCTCGAAAGGAGGACATTTACACCCTTTGAATTCTTTTGTTCAAATTCACTAAATTTTTTTAATCCACAATTTAGGGATTGCTTATGGACTATTTTAACTCAATGACTGCACGAAAATTTGCAGTTACTTCAGCTTTCAAAACTCCCAACGCTTTGTCGATTATACTAATCGCACTATCTATTATGTTGTGTGCGGGCGGTCTTTTTGCGCAAAGCGGAACGAGTGCAACAATTAAAGGTACAATCGTGGACTTGGACTCGAAAAAACCTTTAAAGAGCGCAACAGTTACAATTCCGAGCCTCAGGCTTGGAGCCGTTACAGATGACCAGGGGAAATTTTCTTTTAAAGTTCCTCCGGGTAATCACAATCTTGAAGTCAGATATGTCGGATACCAGACTTTAACCAGAAAAGTCAGTATCAAAGCAGACCAAACTTCAACATTAGACCTAAAGATTGCAGCTCAGTCAATCCAGACTAATGAAATTGTAGTCGTCGGTCTTAGCGGCGAGGTTGACAGAAGCAAATTGGGAAACACAATAGCCACTGTTGACGGAAAAGAAATTGCAAAAGTTGTATCTACCTCCGCAATTGATGCTATCAGCGGTCGTGTAACCGGAGTGAACGTAACCAAAAACAGCGGTACTCCCGGTTCCGGTACTTACATTACAATGCGCGGAAGAAAAACCATCTCCGGCTCTTCTGAACCGTTGTATGTAGTGGACGGTATTTTAATGGACAACACCTCTCTCTACGACGGAAGCGGTACTAAACAGTTTTCTAACAGAGCAGTAGATATAAACCCTCAGGATATTGAATCAATCGAAATCCTGAAAGGTGCATCAGCCGCCGCTATCTATGGTTCTCAGGCAGGAAACGGAGTAGTACTAATTACTACAAAACGAGGCAAGCTTTCCAGTTATGAAAAACCTGCCCAGATTTCATTTACAACCTCATTGACTATGGACCAGAAGTCCGGTTCAATCCCCTTACAAACGATTTACGGACAAAGAGTTCCTTATAAAGTTGACCCAGTTACTGGAATAGGCAAACCGGGAAAGTCTGATTCATATGCAATGGATGCTAACGGTTTACCGATGCCTCTTCCTGCAGGAACACAGACTTATAAGCAGGATAATGTTCCTTTCAGAGATGCATTATCACACGAGCAATCACTGACAATTTCAGGGGGTGTTCCGCAGTTTGATTATTTGTTGAACGGTACATATTCCGGAATTCAGGGTTACGTAATAGGATCTGATTTTAGCAGGGCAAATATTCGTGCTAATGTCGGTATTTCAATTTTACCCGGATTAACCTTGCAAACTAATAATAATTATATTGCAATTAATAATGACCTACCGCAGGACGGTTCGAATACTTCCGGAATTTTACTCGGTGCATTGAGAACACCTCCGGAATTCGATAACACAAAATATCTTGAACCGGACGGTACTCAAAGAAGATTTGCTTCTTATGACAACCCGCTATGGACTCAGAATTTCAATAAATTCAATTCAAAAATTAACAGATTTTTGAACAGTACTGAAATGAAATGGACTTTATTTGACTGGGTTAACATTAACGGTAGGTTCGGTTATGACTCCTATGAATATGCCAACACCGAAAGGTTGGCTGTAGGAAGCGCCACTTCCGATAACCGCGAAGGATTAATTTCCGATCAGAATATTAAAAACAATCAGATGAATCTCGATTTTACTGCAAACTTTTCTCAGAGATTTATGGACGACGAATTTTCGACTAATCTCGTTCTCGGTACTCAGATAATTTGGTCCGACAGTAAAATTGCTAATGTAAGCTCCACCAAGACTACAGACGGTTTCGACCAAATAGGTGCCGGTGCTACCAAGGACGGCAGTTCTTATTTCTATGAAAAGAAAATTGTAGGACTGTTCGGACAATTTACAGGTTCATGGTTAGACAGATACGCCTTAACACTCGCATTAAGAAGAGACGGAAGCTCAACATTCGGAAAATCAAAGCAATTCCACTATTATCCAAAAGCAAGTGTCGCTTATAGCTTATCGAACGAACCATTTATGAAAGATATGAAGGATATTTTCAGTTTAATCAGACTCAGAGCATCTTATGGAGAAGCAGGCTCACCGAATTTACCTGGAGCCTATTCTACCAACTTCCTTTATGGAACATCCGGCTTTTTTGATCCATGGGACAGATCTGTTACTGCAAACAGAGCAGGGTATATAGGCTATCGCCAAGGTGGTGGAACCGCTGACGAATATATTGTTTACGGTGCCGAAGATATTCTACCGGAACGAAGTATTGAAAGAGAAGTCGGAATTGATATGGGTTTCTTTGACAATTTAGTTACTCTGGAAGCTACTTTCTATCATTCCGATGTTCAAGATATGATTCTCAGCATCCCGGTTCCAACTTCTACAGGTTATGATATGGCGC
>JBAYGQ010000526.1:0-2690 GCA_041666585.1 Bacteroidota bacterium | reverse complement strand
TGGAAGATCAAGGACAGATGGAAGCATTTGTACAGGGGGGAGTGCAATATATTTGGATATTTCTGGAGTTTTTTTGGGTTGTGGAATATTTGGTACATATTGTGCTGGGTTGTTTTGGACCCATCCGTTGAGCATTGCATAACGGAAAAATGTACGAAGTGCACAAAGTCTGCGATTTATTGTAGCAGTTGGTGTATGAGTAATGCGTAATTCCCGTTTAAATTCGTTGATGCTGTCTGCCGTAATTGGACGAAGTGCATCTGCAGGGGATTGGATGTGTGTGGCCGGAGCGGCTGTTTGTTTTGATTCACAAAACCAAGTAAAAAACGTATGCAAATCGCTCTTATAGTTTTTACGGGTCTGGCGGCTAGCATTTTCTACAGCAAGATATTCATCAAACGAGATGATGAGTTTAGATAGATAATTCAAGAGATTCAACCACATTACACTAGCCATATATATACTTAATACTATTATTAATAAGGCTGTCAAGAGGCTAGAGACCGTGATTACTCATAGAGTTTTTCTTTAAAAATATGGATAAATTTGATCAAAATTGGTACCTTTCACGTATTACCGCATGATTGATGTTAGCTTCAATATACAGTATCAAATTATATCTTGATATCAAAATAATTGATAATGTTGGTGTGAATACTTGGTTTATCAGCATGTGCTTATTGGGAAATATGCGTTTATTCTCTGGAGCCTCAGAATGGGCTCTATTAGATTAGAGCCTATAATTCATTCACGTGTCGCCTTATAGTAATTTGGTTACAGTGTATACTGTGTGAAAAGGCAGCAGGGAATTATATGTGTATAGATCTTTAAATATTCAGTATATATTGAGGCTATTTACTGTGTTAGCAGAGTAATGGTTTTAGTGCTAATAATTTTATTGCGTGATAGTACAAGCTATTTATATATTTGGTAGCGCAATGAGGTTCTTTTTTCGATGTATATCCTTATGTATAACATAGAATTTGTATATATAGTGAAATATTCATTGTTTTTACGGGCCAAATAGGCATATATATACTTCACTATTGCGTCCTGTGTATTTGAAGGTATACTTATGTCATTGCCCAATTATTTTTCATTATATGGCACAAAAATATATTCATACTGAAATTGAAGCTAAATGGCAGAAGACCTGGAGTGATAAGAAGTCGGATGTTATAGACCCTACGACCTCCACTAAGCCGTTTTATAACCTTATGATGTTCCCATACCCTTCTGCAGAGGGGCTTCATGTCGGGAACATGTATGCATTCACCGGGACTGATATATATGGACGTTTCCAACGTATGCAAGGGTTTGATGTATTTGAGCCTGTGGGTTTAGATGGCTTTGGAATTCATAGTGAGAATTATGCATTTAAAGTAGGAAAACACCCAGTAGAACAAGCTAAACGAAGTGAGAAAAATTTCTACCGACAGCTTTCGTTGATTGGGTGTATGTATGATTGGAGTCGGACTATAGAAACATATGACCCTATATACTATCGGTGGACACAGTGGTTGTTTGTAGAAATGTTTCGTCATGGATTAGCATATCGGTCGACGGCAGAGGTAAATTGGTGTCCATCATGTAAGACGGTGTTGGCAGATGAGCAGGTACTAGAGGAAAAATGTGAGAGATGCGGGAATATAGTCACAAAAAAAGCTCTAGAACAATGGTTTTTTAGAATTACCGCATATGCGGGAAAACTGCTGGAAAATATATCTAGCCTCAACTGGTCAGAAAAGGTCCTTATCGCTCAAAAGAACTGGATCGGGAAAAAAGAGGGTATTAATATTGATTATCAAATTGATGGACTGGAAAAAAGGGTTTCAGTTTTTACAACAGCGCCAGTAAATTTTGGAATGACTTTCTTAGTTCTCGCATTAGAGCACCCTATTGTAAAAGGCATTATCAGTGGCGAGGTCGTAGTGCCAAAAAATATTCAGCGTATTGTAACAGCCTATGTAAAAAAAGCATCTAAGAAAACAGCTCAACAGCGAATTAAAGAGGGTGGAGAAAAGACTGGGGCATTTACGGGTCTTTATGCGATAAATCATCTGAATGGAAACAAAGTTTCAGTGTGGGTAACTGATTTTGTATTAGCAAATGTAGGTACGGGCGCTGTTCAAGGTTGTCCTGGCCACGATGTGAGAGACTTTCAATTTGCAAAGAAGTTCGATTTACCCATCGTGCGGGTAGTAGTCGGCGATGATGGAGACGAGTCTGAAATAGCAAAGGAAGAACAAGTGGTTTCTCATGGTATGCATGGACATTTTATAAATTCGGAATTTTTAAATGGTATGGAATTTGAGCAGGGTTTACAAAAGACAATGGATTATTTTGAAGAAAAAGGTTGGGGTAAGCGTGTGGTGACATACCATCTTCGTGATTGGCTTATCAGCAGGCAGCGATATTGGGGTCCACCAATTCCAATGATACGATGCAGCTCGTGTGAACAGTCCGGAAAGGGTGAACGATCAGATATGCCTGGGTGGTATACCGTCGCCGATAAGGATTTACCAATTGAGTTGCCAATGATCGAAGACTATAAACCCGGTGATGATGGCATAGCACCATTAGCAAAGCACAAAGAGTTTTATGAAACAGTGTGTCCTGGATGTGGTGGTAAAGCCACTCGCGAGACAGATGTTTCTGATACATTTTTAGATAGTTCGTGGTACTTCCTG
>JBAYGQ010000525.1:0-2691 GCA_041666585.1 Bacteroidota bacterium | reverse complement strand
CTCTGTTTATAGCAACTGCCGTTGTCTTGTTAATATATCCCAATTCAGAATTTGTTTCGCAGCATGCCTTCTTGACTGTCGCAAGAGCCTGAATTAATCTAAGCGGGACAGGGTATCCAGTCAATTTAAAATTATCAAGAGCATGTGCAGTATGAATCCCCCAATACACATTTTCAGGTATTTCCTTTTCGCCGAGATTATCTTTCTCTGTTCTTGTCCGCATCTATTTATCTTCGCTTAGTGCAACAATTTTTCTGTTTGCAAAATGCTTTGAATCACCCCATTCGTTTAGAGCTACACTTCGACCGATTGATTCAATACGTCTCTGTATGCAATCGAAACAATCATTAGAAAACTCATCAATACAAGGTTTACCGTCATATAATTGAAACTCTTTTCTTAGCTCGGTTGGTGTAAGCATAGGCATAATTATATTTGCACCGTGCATTAAACCCGCTTCCCGACCCATAGCATACATAGCCTGAAGAGCGGTAGTTGATGCTATATTTACATCTTTTAAAACTAATCTTGTTACCGCTATCATGTTCAGAGA
This sequence comes from Bacteroidota bacterium, assembly GCA_041666585.1. Lineage (GTDB taxonomy): Bacteria > Bacteroidota > Ignavibacteria > Kapaibacteriales > UBA2268 > JBAYGQ01. The sequence goes on along the minus strand of JBAYGQ010000525.1, from coordinate 2,138 downwards.
TAGTTTATAGTTATCTTCTTTTTTACCTGCATACAAATACTGCAAGTGGCTCATCGGAGTTTGGCTATGCACAATATATGGTCCCATTCCTATCATATCAATATTCATTTCCCGGAAAAATAAAATATCGTCTGCCAGATCTTCAAGAGTCTGATTCGGAATCCCTATCATCACACCGGTACCTACCTGAAAACCGATCTCTTTCAATATTTCAAGACAATGTAAACGATTCTCAAAATTAATAGATTCAGGATGAATTTCGCTGAACAAAACCGGATTGCTTGTTTCAATTCTTAGTAAATACCTGTGTGCACCCGCATCAAAAAATCTTTTGTATGTTTCAGAAGTTTGCTCACCTACACAAAGTGTGATACCGACTCCGTCAGGTAAAAATGTAGAACTGGTTTTCTCTTTTATCAAAAAAACTAATTCTTCAACATAGTTAACAAACTTATCATCGTTTCTTTCGCCCGATTGCAGTACCACAGAACCGTACCCTTGCTCTGCACTCCAGACAGCCGCAGATAAAATCTCATCTTTATTTAAAGTATATCTGGAAACATTGTGGTTGCTTTTTCTAATCCCGCAGTAATAGCAGTCGTTAATGCACAGATTCGAAAACTCTATTAAACCGCGCAGGTAAACCTTTTCTCCGCAGTTAGCTTTCATTACATTGAAGGCGGCTTCCCTTATTAATTCATATTCTTCCTTGGATGAAGCACCAAGAAGTTCAATAATATCCTGACGTTCTAATTCTTTTTTAAATAATAATGTTTCAATTCCCATTATGCAGTCCCTATTTTCAGTTTTTGAATGACGATAATCCCTTTAAATTCGCTTAAAATTTTCCCCTCTCAAAAAAAAACAAAAATTTCTTAAAAAATATTATTGCTTTTTATTTTAAGAAAATGTAAATTATAGTTTGAAAAGTTGCATTTATTACTATAATAATGAAACTTTTAATAATTTATATTGTTATTGTTAATAAATAAATAAAATATTTTGAGACCTTTTGCCAAAAAATGTGTCTTTGTAAGTAGAGAGAAGTTACAATTTATATTATTTATTAAATAAATTCTGTTCTTTGGTACAGCAGACATCTTAAATAAACATTTTTGGCTGTCATTCGGAATTTAATTAAGAATCCGGTTTGACTTTCATTTTAAAAATAATTATAATATCTCTTTTTATAAACTTTTTCTAAGGATTAGTTATGTTAAAACATCTTACTTTAGGTTGGAGCAGATTATTTACGGCAATCGTGCTGTTTGTAATAATATTTGGATACTCCGATACTTCAGCGCAAAAGCGCGTTATTCTGGAACAATTCACCGGTGCATGGTGTGGTTGGTGCGTTGACGGCTCTTATGTTATGGATAACATAATCGCAAAATATCCCGATAATTTTATCGGTGTTAAATGGCACAACGGAGACGGTATGCAAATTGTCGGATACGACACAGCCGCCAGTATTTGCATGATTTCAGGTTTTCCTATGGGGTCTGTTTGTAGAGCTGGTGTCAATGTAAACGGTCAGGTGACCAGAGGACTCAGCAGAGGCGCATGGGAACAGGTTACTGATCAAATTGTAAAAGCAACAAATGTAGTTGATATTGAAGCTTTTTCCTCAATAAACACTTCAACACGTGAAATCTCAGTTATAGTAAATGCAACTTTTAATACATTCCTTCAGGGTGAAGCCAGACTTAATGTTTATCTTTGCCAGGATGATGTTACCGGTTCAGGTGGCGCTTATGATCAGCATAACTATTTATCAGGACGTGCCGGTTATGAAAACAATCCTTATTACAAACTACCCGGTACAATCACCGGATACCACCACATGAAGGTTGTCCGTTTTGTTCTTGGAGGAGTTTTCGGAGCCCCGAACACAATTACTTCCACTCAGGCAGGTGCTAAAAATACTGCTACTTTCAAATACACAATTCCTGCAACAGCAACGAATGCATCTGACAAATCAAGTGTAATTGATTTAAGTAAATTATTCGTCGTAGCTACTGTAAACACTTATACATCGAATTGGAGTAACTTAGAAATTCTCAATTGTTGCTACGCTACCAAGGGTACTCCGAGTTCAGAAGTAACAATGACTGACCCGCCGCAAGGAGTAAAACCTT
>JBAYGQ010000524.1:0-2700 GCA_041666585.1 Bacteroidota bacterium | reverse complement strand
TAGTCCACATAGAAACATTACCGGACTTATTTGTCAGAGTGTTAGTGGAAGAAGGAGTTAAATAAACAGCGTCATTAGTCCACATAGAAACATTACCGGACTTATTTGTCAGAGTGTTAGTGGAAGAAGGAGTTAAATAAACAGCGTCATTAGTCCACATAGAAACATTACCGGATTTATTAGTTAAATTGTCTGAAGAATTTGCTGTAATGTAACCGGCAGAAGCATGATTTCCCCAACCATAAGCAAGACTCCAGTGCGAAATATCTGATGAGGCTATTCCGTTAGCGGGGTGACTCAGAAAAACAGGGTCTGTCTCAGTTGTAAGATAACCCGCAGAGCCGTGATTTCCCCAACCGTAAGCTAAGTTCCAGTGTGATATATCAGAGCTTGCAATACCGTTAGCAGGGTGACTTAGAAACACAGGATCTGTTTCTTCTGAGTTAGTTATGTAATTAGCATCATTAGTCCACATTGAAATACTGCCTGTCTTATTTGTTAAGATATTCGAAGAGTTTGCAGTGATATAACCGATTGATGCGTGATTACCCCAGTTATACGCAGTACCCCAGTGTGAGATATCCGAGCCTGTAATTCCGTTTGCAGGATGACTTAGAAACACAGGGTCGGTTTCTGTTTTAAGATAACCTTCCGATAAGTGACTGCCCCAACTGTAAGCCAGATTCCAATGATTGATATAATCGGTAGATATTCCGAAACTGGGACTTTCCTTAAATACTTGATCATTCTCCGTTTTTAAATATCCTGAAGTTGAGTGGTTTCCCCAGTTGTAAGCCGAATTCCAATTATTAATATCGGTTTGTTCAATAGCTTTGGATGCTGATTGACCAAACACAGGGTCGCTCTCTGTTTTAACTGTTTCTGCGGTTTTGGAATACATTGCAACCGGAACTGATAGAATCTGAGTGCTTCCGATAGTTACATAATTAGTTCCTCCGCTTGCATCTAAAGAGACTTCAAGATAATAATCAGCACTGCCCCAGTTGATAGAATCAAAGTCACCTGTGGGGGTTGAGCCGTTACCTACGTTAATATTCACTAATCCATAGCTGTCAGTTTGTACAGAATGAATTTCACTATATACGCTCTGTCCCGTAAGCCCGCCCTGAAGAATTGAAATCTTCAAACTAATTGTACGGCTAACCATAACTTCACCTGTTGCACTTCGAACAACAGCCTGGTACTTAAAACCTTTGGACATCACACTGCTGAAGTTTACGAAACTAAGAAAAATGCAAAGAATTGCAAATCGCTTAAGAAAAGTAAAACTAGACATAAAAAACCTCAATATATTTTCACTATTTTAATTGTTTTTAACTTTTTACCTGAGAAACTCGATATTATTAATAAATAACTACCTGCGGATAAGTCGGAAATATCGATAGAGTATGGGGAGACCAAGGGATTTACTTTATTTGTGAGTACACTTTTTCCTGAATTATCGAAAATTTCAATAATGATTTCATACTGTGAATCAAATTTCCAATCCAAATTAATCTGGTTGGAAGCAGGAATAGGATAAGCTTTGATAAAGCATTTATCAGGTAAATTTTCATCAACAGGAGTAAGAAAGATTCTGCTTTGCTGAAATCCCTGAGTAAAGCAATATGAGTTATTTTGGATTGTTCCAGTAACAGGTTCACCTATGGTCCAACTTGCAAATACTTGTGAATTTAATAAGTAGTCTCCGCCGTTTGCAATTACACTGGAATTAATACTCTGACAATAAGTCTGACAGGAGAGAACGAATAATAAAAATAGAATTAAACTTTTCATAGCCGTCTCATTCATATCAATATAAAACATAAAGAAAAGCATTATGCAAGTTATATAAAAACTAATAAAATATAAATTAAAAAATTGTAATGAGATTGTGAAGGTCTGTACACAAATATAAATTTAATTCAACATTTTTTTTAATTTTATAACTTTTTTTTTCCTTGTATAATTAATTCCTGTTTCCAAAAGTTGAAAAAGAAAAGCCTTCAGGAATTAAATCAGAAGGCTTATGTGGCTGAATTTAAAGTAGATATAGTTATTTGACATTAATCAAGGAAATGTACGAATAAACCGTCTCTCAGTTTAGGTTCGAACCAGGTAGATTTTGGCGGCATAATTTTACCTGCATCCGCAATAGCCATAAGCTCTTCAACCGATGTCGGATACATTGAAAATGCAAGTATCATTTCACTTGTGTTTACTCTCTTTTCTAGTTCCTTCAATCCTCTGATTCCGCCTACAAAATCAATCCGATTGCTTGTTCTTGGGTCTTCAATGCCAAGAATTTTATTGAGAACATTTTTTTGAAGTATTGCTACATCAAGGCTTTCGACAGGATCAACATTTGTCATCAAGTTGTCGTGAACATGGAGAACATACCATCTGCCTCCGATATATAAACCTACTTCGCCCTTTCTGGAAGGTTTTACCTGACCTGCAGCTTCTTTAATATCATAATGTTCGCCTAATTTTGTGAAAAACTCTTCCTCTGTCAAACCATTTAAGTCTTTTACAATACGGTTATAGTCCATAATAAAAAGATGGCTAGCGGGAAACAGAACAGCAAGAAAGAAATTGTATTCTTCGTCTCCCTTATGATTGGGATTAGCTTTCTGACGCTCGCGTCGGACAATACCTGCGGCGACAGAGCGGTGGGGCCCGTCGGCAACATAGAAATAG
>JBAYGQ010000523.1:0-2700 GCA_041666585.1 Bacteroidota bacterium | reverse complement strand
GCGGTACTTAGCCATAATGATTCTGTAATGTACTTTGTAATTACTTTCTTCGAGCATTTTATAGAAACCGTTGATACCTATGTACTCTCCTGAGCCGTCCCATATTAAATCCAACTGCTTCTTCGGGAGATGTTCATAGGGCAAATCCAAAGGTAAACCGAACTTGGGTGCTATTCTCATTAAAGCCCGCTGATGCTGGTTGAAGCCGGGAGTTCTGAAAGGATGAATGGCACCGTCGCGTATGGATTTGGTTTTTTCGGGAATGACGAGGTTTTCGTCAATACCGATAATTCTTCCGAAACCGTTGCAGGACGGGCAGGCACCGTAAGGGATATTGAATGAGAACAGACGCGGTTCAGGTTCAGTGTAAAGAATTTCACAATCCGGACATTCGTAATCTTTACTGAAAACAGCGGTATCATTTGTTTCGATATTTTTAACAAAGACTCTGCCTGTGCCGACTCTGAATGCGCTTTCTATGGATTCTGTCAGACGCGTTAAATTGTCTTTTTCCTGCGAGAGAACAATGCGGTCTATAACTACAAAGACATCTGAAACGAGTGTGTTCGGTGCTAGTTTGATTTCGTTCATATCGAGTATTTCATCGGAATTTCTGAGGACAATCCTGAAATAGCCGAGTTCGCGGTATTTGACGAGTTCAGAGGAAATGTCTCTGGTTTTTTCTGATAGAGGAATAAGTATGAAAAGCTTGCTTCCGTCAGCGTATTTGCGGATAGCTTCTACACAGGAATCGGCGGATTCTTTGCGGACAACTCTACCGCAATTTCTGCAGATTGTTGTTCCGATTCTGCCGTAGAGCAGGCGGAAGTAATCGTAAACTTCAGTTGTTGTGCCGACTGTGGAGCGTGGATTTCTGCTACTCGGTTTCTGTTCAATAGCTATAGCGGGGGGGATGCCGTTAATTGAGTCAACATCGGGTTTCTGCATTCTTTCCAGAAACTGTCGTGCGTAAGATGAAAGTGATTCAACAAAACGGCGCTGTCCTTCCGCATAAAGTGTATCGAATGCAAGAGAAGACTTTCCCGAGCCGCTCACGCCGGTAATAACAGTAAAAGAATTGTGCGGTATCTCGACAGACACATTCTTGAGATTGTGCAGTTTCGCACCCTTTATTGAGATGAATTTCTTTCTGCCCGGATTCTTTTCAGTAACATCTATCATAGTTTTTTCACATATTAAAACGAAATAAACTTATTAAAATAGAAAAAATATGTGAATAAAAAAATTTTGTTTTTCATTAGCATTTATTCAATGAGTAATTTCTGTTTCAGATACTAAAATAATTAGTTAATAAAAACTTCTATTAACTCAAACAAAAATTACAAGGAATAAGCAGATGAAGTGTGGAATAATAATAGAAAAAAATAACGAGCCTGATTTTTCAGACGGATTTTATTATGCACATATTCCTTCCTTTGGGCTAACTACTCACGGATTAGGTATAGAAGGAGCATTAGCCGCGGCAAAAGATTTATTATTACTTTGGCTTGATGAGAAAAGAACAAATAATGAATCTTATTTTACTCTATCTTTTACTTAATAGATTTTTTTAATTTGATGGAGTTAATTAGCTAAATTTGTTTTATTATGAAAGTCAAAGAAATAATAAAATTAATTGAAAATGAGGGGTGGTATTTGAAAAGAATGAAAGGAAGCCATCGCCAATTTAAACATGACATTAAAACAGGATTAGTAACTGTTGCCGGACATTTGAGTGATGATTTGGCAATAAAAACACAAATAAGTATTTTAAAACAGGCAGGTATTAAAAATGTATAAATATTTAATAATTATCGAAAAGTCCCGTACAGGTTTTTCTGCTTATGCACCGGATTTGCCCGGTTGCGTTGCAGTAAGTTCAACTAAAGAAAAAACAGAAGCATTAATGAAAGAAGCTATTGAGTTTCACATTGAAGGAATGCTCGAAGAAGGGCTTGAAATTCCAAAACCTACAACTACAAATGCAGAATTTATAAAAATTAATTTTAAAAAGAGATTGAGGAAAGAATTTGTTTCGGCATAATAAAGTGATAGTTATACCGGAATTTCAAACCGACAATGCACATTCAAAGCAATTCTAAAACAAACCGGACTTACCCACGAAGAGTTCAAGAAGTTTTGATAACCTTACTGCAAAAACACACAATATTATAGAAAAATAGATTGACTTTAGTAATATTATTTAGTATGTTTGTGTATTCTAATCGAATGAAATTTGATCGATTTATCGTTGTGTTTTGAGCTTATAATTATTTGTATTATTAGTTTTCATCTCTGAGTAAAAATAAAAAAAGGTTCGGCATTAACAGAACCTTTTATATTTTATTATTCCTCCGAAGACTAAGAAGTCATCGGAGGAGTTTGTTTTTATATGGATTATTCTTCTTCTGATTTCTTGTAAGCGTCCATCAATTCCTGCTGTACGTTTGGCGGCACGGTCTGGTATTCCAAGAATTCCGATGTGTAGGAAGCACGTCCCGCAGTCATTGAACGCAAAGCGGCAGAGTATTTGTCGAGCTCCAGAAGAGGCATTCTCGCTTTGATTTTCTGGTATCTGCCTTCGGTGTCAATTCCGAGAATTACACCGCGGCTTGAGGGCAGGTCGCTCATTACATCACCGACGTAGTCTTCCGGCACCTTTACCTACCAAGTAAATCGGCTCAAGTATTTTAGGACTTT
>JBAYGQ010000522.1:0-2702 GCA_041666585.1 Bacteroidota bacterium | reverse complement strand
CTGCCGAATGTTCGATTCCCTGATCCACAGGAAGTATTGAAAGATAACCTGTTCCTGCCAGCCTGCCTGAACTGTACATCCATTGCAAATTTCCAATTGTTCTGTTGTTTCTGTCTGAAAGTACAAAAACTTTGTCAACAAAATCAGGAGAGGGTAAGTTCAGGCTCTCCTTTTTGATTTTTGGATTGTTGAAGTTTAAAAGTCTCTCGGCTTTATCTCCTAACAACTCTTGAATTTTCTTATACATTTTCCGGCTCCTTTGAAATTTTAAATTATTTATTTTATTAAATACATTCGGAATTTGAGAAATCAATTAAAACAATTTCAAATATAAAAAAATATATACTAATAAATGTATAATCTTATATTTTTTTTTGCAATGTAAGTAGGAAATAGATTGTTAAATTTGTAGTAAAGGCATCAGATTTATTTCTAAATACAGTTTTTTACAAATAATTGGAGATTTGACATGGGGATTATCAAAGAATTCAGAGAATTTGCAGTTAAGGGAAATGTTTTCGATATGGCGGTGGGTATAATTATCGGCGCCGCTTTCGGAAAGATTGTTGCTTCTTTGGTAGGAGATATAATTATGCCTTCTATCGGTTTAATTGTCGGAGGAGTTGACTTCACAACCCTAAAAGTTATGCTTAAAGAAGGTAACGGAACTATACCACCTGTTTATCTTTCATACGGAAAATTTATCCAGACAGTTGTTGATTTTGTTATAATAGCATTTTCAATGTTTATGGTTATTAAATCTTTCAACACATTCAAAAGAAAACAGGAAACCGGTGAAGTCCCGCCTGCAGAGCCGTCAAATGAAGAAAAACTACTTATGGAAATTCGTGATGCTATTAAAGAACAAACAAAACAATAATTTATGGAGTAAAAATGAAACGAATAATTTATTTACTTTTGTTATTTATCATAACTTTTTCAATTTATGCAAATGCTCAGGACAGCCTTACAAGCTCTAAGTTCGGAGGCAATCTGGGATTCAACTTTTCTCAGGTAGGTCTTTCTAACTGGACTGGCGGCGGAAACAGTATGTTGGCAATAACCGGATTGTTGAATTTATCCTACAATAGTAAAACTGCGATTTCAGCTTGGGAAAATACTCTTGGTCTTGCATATGGAGTTACAAAAATTGATAAGACAGAACTAAGAAAAAGTGATGATATTATTATTCTCACTTCCAGATTCGGCTTTGTAGCAACTCCTCAGCTTAATTACAGTTTTCTATTCGATTTCCGAACTCAGTTTTATAAAGGTGTAAATTACGATAAAATGGATAGTGCAGGAAAATACCGAAAGATTTCCAATTTCTTGTCACCCGCAATTATTAACGTTGGACTCGGTATGAGCTACCAGCCTGTGGATTATTTACATTTGCAATTTTCACCTCTTGCCAACAGACTTATTATTGTAATTGATGAAGAGCTCTCACAGCAGGGTGCTTTCGGTGTTGACCCCGGAAAAAATATAAAAAGTGAACTGGGTGCATCATTAAATGCTTTCTTCAAAAAGGATGTTTTTACAAATGTTAATTTTATGACAAGGTTGAATTTATTCGGAGCTTATCACAGTATGACTTCCTTAGTTGTTACCTTGGAAACACTTCTCAATATGAAAGTAAATGATTTCATGACAGCAAGCTTCGCTACAAATTTAATTTACGACGAAAAAATTCCTGTTATACGAGACAACGGTACAAAAGGACCTGCTACTCAGTTCAGAAACATTTTATCATTCGGACTTAATTTAAAATTTTAGAGGATTAGTTCTAATGTTTTTAAAGTAGGTAAAAATTTATGAGTGAAGAAATAAAAAAAATGTTTGCTGATATTGCAGACAAATATGATTTTATGAACAATCTGCTTTCTTTCGGTCTTCACCATTTATGGAGGAAGAAAGCAGTAAAAATTTCAGGTGCTAAATTTGGTGATAAAGTATTGGATTGTGCCTGCGGTACAGGAGATTTAGCAATTCAATTCAAAAAAACTGTAGGTGATAGGGGAAATGTTGAAGGTATTGATTTTTGTGCTGAGATGTTGCCTATTGCACAAAAAAAGGCAGAGTCTAAACATTTGGATATTGATTTTAATCAAGGCGACGCATTGAATCTGCAATTTGCCGATAATACTTTTGATGTTTGCTCAATTGCTTTTGGAATCAGGAATGTGGACAATCCGGAAAAATGTATTTTTGAAATGGCTCGTGTAGTAAAATCCGGAGGAAAAGTAGTCGTTCTTGAATTCGGACAAGCTAAGGGTTTTATAAGATTGCTATATAGGATTTTCAGTTATTCAATTATGCCATTATCAGGAAAAATATTTGTGAAAAATAAAACAGCATACACATATCTTCCGAGAACAGCAGAAAAATTTCCATGTAGGGAAGACTTTCTGAAAATAATGGATATAACTTATTTATTTACTAAAACAAAGTATTATTCCCTCTCATCCGGAATAGCATTTATTTACATAGGAAAAGTTGTATAACATACTTCATTCAATTAACTTAAACGAATTATCCGATTTCTATTATTGTTCCGCATTTTTTTAACCCCAGTCTTCTTATAGTAAACTATATAATTATGTCGAATTAATTTGCAATAAGAAAACTTAATCTTGCGTCTTGATTATTATTCCGTAAAAGAAATAATATGAATATAAATATAACAAAATACGAATATAAAT
>JBAYGQ010000521.1:0-2702 GCA_041666585.1 Bacteroidota bacterium | reverse complement strand
ATAATACCTGCAATAATAATAGAACTAATTGCTGAAGCAATAGTAAAAACTTACGCATGGCTTCCGATATATTATACCTTTTTGAAAGCGTTTGTAGTAGCGGCGTTTGTAGAGGAAGGGCTGAAACTTTTCATCGTTAAAAAATTTGCTTACAACGATGTTCATTTTGACGAGGTGATGGACGGCATTGTTTATGCTGTGGTAGCGAGTTTGGGATTTGCCTGCTTTGAAAATGTGCTGTATGTAGTCGGTAGCGGTTGGATGGTAGCACTTCTTCGGGCTTTTACGGCTGTCCCTCTGCATGCGATAGCTGCGGGAATTATGGGTTACTATATAGGGAAAGCAAAGTTTGCAGAAAGCCAGTCAGAGGAAAAATCTCTTATTACAAAAGGTTTTATTTATGCTGTTATTTTCCATGGAATATATGATTTCATTATTTTCAATATACCTCAGTTCGGCGACCTTTCCGGTTTGCTTGTAATACCGCTTTTAATCTGGGGTTTTGTGTTTTTAAGAAAGAAAATAAAATCCGCTGTTTCTGAGGATATAGAGATGGGCAGAACCGTAGAAACTGACTACAACGATGTTGTGGTACCTAAATTTGCTTCTGGTAATTCTATTGATTACAACTCGATGAGCAGAGAAGAACTGCGGAGGATAATACAAAATGACAGAGAGGGTTTTAGAAAAGAGAAGAAAGAAGAAGAAAATAGAAGCGAAGAAGATACAGGTGCAAGTTCAGAATAACATTTTTGAAAATTGAACTCAGGAAAATCAAATGTTCCAACGAAAATGTTCCCAAGCGGGAGCTTGGGAACAAGGTTTTAACAAGGTTTTAAACTAAGAATCAGCCTACTAATTCTTTGTAAGCGGTAACATCGAGTAAATTGTTTAGTTCCGATAAGTCGGATATTTCAATTTTTACCATCCAGCCTGCACCGTATGGGTCGGTGTTAACAACTTCGGGTTTATCGTTCAGTGCGCGGTTGACTTCGATAATTTTTCCTGAAACAGGAGCGAATAAATCGGCAACTGTTTTTACAGCTTCAATTGTACCGAAACTTTCACCCGATTTAACAGCAGAGATATCGTCCGCAATGTCAATATACACTACGTCGCCAAGTTCGCCGGCTGCATGTTCGGTTACTCCGACTGTTCCGATATTACCTTCAACTCTCAACCATTCGTGGTCATTTGTGTACTTTAGTTCGTTTGGGAAATTCATTTTATCTCTCCGAGATTTAGTTTGTAAAGTTTGTTCAGTTTATAAAGTTCGTAAAGTTCATAAAGTTTTGCAAACTTGTTACCAAGCGGGAGCTTGGTAACAAGATATTATATTATTTTTTCAATCCAGAATTCAGCATTCATAATTCAGAATTTTTTTAAAGGTTTTTCCAATCTATTCTTTCAAGAAATTTTGTATCAATGTTACCGGCACGAAAGTCTGGATTGTTCATCATTTTCTGGTGAAAAGGTATTGTGGTTTTAATACCTTCAATCACGAATTCATCAAGTGCAATCCGCATTTTGGCAATAGCAATTTCGCGTGTAGTTGCAAAAGTAATTAATTTTGCCAATAATGAATCATAAAACGGAGGAATAGTGTATCCAGAATAAATGTGAGAATCAATTCTTACACCGTGACCTCCCGGGAAGTGCAGGCTTTCAATTCTGCCCGGCGAAGGCATAAAATCGTTGAACGGGTCTTCGGCATTTATCCTGCATTCAATTGCGTGCATTTTCGGGGCAGACGACTGCACTGATAATTTTTCACCCGCGGCAATTCTGATTTGTTGTTTTATTAAGTCAATATTAAGAGATTCTTCAGTAACGGGATGTTCAACCTGAATACGTGTGTTCATTTCCATGAAATAGAAATCCATATTTTCATCAACAAGAAACTCAATAGTACCCGGTCCGACATAATTTACAGCTTTAGCTCCTTTAATAGCGGCATCACCCATTTTTTGCCTCAATTTATCGGATATAACGGGTGAGGGAGCTTCCTCTATAAGCTTCTGATGACGGCGTTGAATTGAACATTCACGCTCGTTTAGATGAATAACATTTCCGGATTCATCACCGATAATCTGGATTTCGATATGTCTGGATAATGGGATGAACTTTTCAACGTATAAATCAGGGTTTTTAAAAGCAGATTCTGCTTCGTATCTTGTTGTAACAAAAGCCTTTTCGAGTTCTTCCGCAGAATTTACAAGTCTCATTCCCTTACCTCCGCCTCCGGCAACAGCTTTAAGAAGCACAGGAAAGCCGATTTTGTGAGCGGCTTTTTTTGCGGATTCAAGATTAGGTACAATTCCGTCGCTGTCAGGTATAACGGGAACTCCGGCTTTTTTCATTGTTTCTTTTGCTTTGGCTTTGTTACCCATCAACCTGATTGAGTCTGCCTCGGGTCCGATGAATTTAATATTGCAGGACTTACAAATATCAACGAATTTATCATGTTCGGCAAGGAAGCCGTAACCCGGGTGAATCGCATCAGCATTGGTAATTTCAGCAGCGGCGATGATTGAGGGTATATTCAAGTAACTGTCTTTACCGGCAGGAGGTCCGACGCAAACAACTTCGTCGGCAAATTTTACATGAAGCGATTCTCTGTCGGCAGTAGAATAAATACCGACAGTAGGAATACCGAGTTCTTTGCAGGAACGTATTACTCTTAATGCAATTTCACCGCGATT
>JBAYGQ010000520.1:0-2705 GCA_041666585.1 Bacteroidota bacterium | reverse complement strand
CGAGCAGGTTGACACCCTCAATTATGTCTTTAATAGAATTGCGAAGTTTTTCTATCATCTTACTGAATGCAAGATTTAATGATCCGACTTCGTCCTTTCGTTCTTTCTTACTTAATTCCATACTTAAATCTCCGGATGCAATCCGGGAAGCAATAACAGCCATTTCATTGAGTGGTGATGCAATTGTTCTGTTCATTATCAAAATAATGATAAGGCTAAAAACAAGAGTTACAATTCCAAAAATTACAAAGAGAAGTATTACAAAATCTGCATTTTGCGAATCAGAAACTAATTGTTCATCTGCATCTTTCTCTGCCTTATCTCCCAGTTCGGTTTCAATTGTCCGGATTTTTTCAAAAAGTACTTTTTGGGAACTTGTCCCTATTTTTAGAGCTGCTTCAATTTTTCCTTCTTTTACCAATGTAATCTCTTTTTTTCTTTCTTCCTGGTAAACTCTAATATTATCTTTCAACTCTTTTATCTTTCCCTGGAATTGTTGTTCCATATTAATCTTAGACAAATTTAAAAGAATATCATTTATTGTTTGTGTTCTTTCATTAATTGTATTTTCAATTGCCGTTTGTTCAGCATCATTTTTGATAAGCATCATATCCAGAATTGCGGCTCTGTTGAAATTCTGATGGGATCTCAATGAACGCAGATCAAGGGCAATTTTAAAGTGTAAATCATGCAATTCTTTTTCAGATTGAATTGTTTGTTGCAAACCATTGTAAGCAATTATTATCCCAACTAAAAACATTAACCAGATCAGACCAAAACTAAAAAATAGCTTAGTGCGGGTTGAAAGATTAATAAAATATTTCATTCTAATTTCTCCATTATTTATTATTTATTTTCTGTTTCTTGATTTACAATTATATTCTCATCTTCCAAAATCTTTTGTGCATCAAGTATAATCAGATGCTCATTAGTTACACCTTTCAGATATTCTGCACCGATACCGCTTATATTTGGCAAAGAGGTCTGTATTGAATCCGGAGCTACTGAACGGGTACCGTGAATAATATCTGCCAAAATACCGAATTCCATTCGTTCATTATGAACGATAATAACTTTGTTCAATTCTCCTAAGCCTTTTTCCGGCAGGCTGAAGAATTTTTTCAGGTCAATCACTGATAGTATTTGTCCGCGGACGTTTATTATACCAAGAACGAAGGCAGGCACTCCGGGTAAGATTGTAAAATCTTTAAGCGGATAAACTTCGCGAACAAACTTGTTTTCGATTCCAAAAGTTTCAGATGCTAAACGAAATTCTGTGATTTCAATAAAATCTTGTTGAATTGCATCAGTATTCTTTTCGACAGCTAACGCTTGTGCCCTTGCTTTTAATACACTATGTTTTTCTTCAGTTGTCATTATTACTTTTTTTGACAAGGTATCCTCAGAGCGAGCCATTCTGCTCTTTATTTCGTCCCAATTAATACTTGTCTTAGGTATTTGTTCGGTTTTAGTTTGATTTTTCTTCATTATTAAACCTTGTTTGGATTGTAGCGTAAATTATTTCCTTGAACCTACCTGTGGTTAGCCCTTCAGAATCAGGTAGTATTTCATCTAGACCGCACTTATCTAAAATTGATAAAATATTTTTATAACATTTTTTTGCACCGGGCAAATTCCCAAGTTTTAAAAATATATTACCTAATGAATAATATGATAAAACAAAGTTCGGGTCAAGATAAATAGCATGTTTGAGTGAGGTAACCGCTTCATTCAATTGATTATGTTCCTGAAGAATTGTTGCATAAAGATGGTGAATTTTAGGTTCAAGTTTATCAATAGATATTGCCTTTTCACATAAAGATATCGCATCTGTCAAATTGCCTTGATTAGCATAAGCCCGAATCAAAAGTGTTAATTCATCCTGAGTCAATGCGTTGTTTCCGAATGTATCAATAACTTTAGAATAGTAACCTTGTGAATATAAATTTAATGCTTCTTCGTATTTTGTTTGAAGAGGTAGCTTGATTTCCACAGGTTTTAACGGTTCTTTAGCTATTTGTTTGTACTGAGGAATAACTTGTTCGAACTCAACAGCAGGTTCAGGATTGACTTTAAACAAATCTTTTTGAATCGGTACATCAAATAAATGAAAATCGGCTTTACGGGAAGCCTTACGTCGGCTTTTCCTGTAAACAATAGCTCCGGGAAAATTTACAGATAAAAATTGAGAAAAGTTTTGATAAGAAAGCTCACTGGCACTAACTATTAAATAGCCTCCTTCTACTAATGAATTATAGAGACCGTTAACAACATGCTTGGTACGCTCATTAGTAAAATACATTAGTACGTTCCGGCAAAAGATTAAATCCATTGCATTAGTATTATTCAGCGGTGACGGAAAAACATCATCAGCAAGATTCAGATATTCGAAAGTTACCATACTTTTAATCTCAGGTAGAATTTCATACTTTCCTTTTTCTTTTTGAAGGAAAAATTTATCCTTT
This sequence comes from Bacteroidota bacterium, assembly GCA_041666585.1. Taxonomy (GTDB): domain Bacteria; phylum Bacteroidota; class Ignavibacteria; order Kapaibacteriales; family UBA2268; genus JBAYGQ01. Next base: position 240 of record JBAYGQ010000520.1, on the reverse strand, counting down.
AACCAATAAGGGGAATTACGAAATGACCATTGACCATATATACCTGCATTTGCTTTTTTTAGTATTTTCGGACTAATATCATTTGCAAGAATAGTGATATTCCATTTCTCTATATCGGGGATTAATCTTCTTAGCGCTATAGCTATTGAATATGGTTCTTCACCTGTGGAACAGCCTGCACTCCAGATTCTGATTCTTTTTTCTTCTTTCTGACGCAATTGAATCAAAGCAGGAAGAATT
>JBAYGQ010000519.1:0-2708 GCA_041666585.1 Bacteroidota bacterium | reverse complement strand
TGCTGTCCGCCGGAAAGTTCGTGCGGATATCTTTCTATAAAATTTGCCATTCCTACTTTTTCCAAAAGCTGTACAGCTCGTAAAGTTGCCTGATCTTTTTCCTCCCCTTTAACAACCACAGGTGCTCTTGCAACATTATCTAAAACTGTTAAATGAGGAAATAAATTCAGATTCTGAAACAGCATTCCTACTCTGGTTCTAAGTATCTGAGCCTTTAATTGAAATTCTTCATCGAGTGATTTATCAACTTGTGTTTTTTTAAATGGTGATTGCATCCTGAAACCGTTTTGCTTCTTTTTGGTTTCCTTTATTTCGGAATCAATAATTTTTGCTTGCCTGTGCAGGGTTATCCCTGCAATCCTGATAGTTCCTGAATCAAGTATTTCAAGGCAGTTCAAACAGCGCAGAAGTGTAGTTTTTCCGCAACCTGACCTTCCGATTATTGAAATTAGCTGACCGGTTTTTACCTTAAAATTTATTCCGTTCAATACATGAACTTTTCTGAATTGCTTGTGCAAATCCTTTATACTGATTATATCTTCGGACTCGTAGAGAAAATTTGAGTCATTTTCGTAGCTTTTCTTCATTCTCAATTTAAAATAATTCAAAAATACAACACATACGAATTTTAAAAATAACACAATTATATCTCAATTCACAAAAAATTAATAATTATTATTAAACTTTTTTTCCACGAAATGATAAATCAATTGAATCAATCAAAAAAAATCACTATTTTTGTTTGATTATTAATTTTTCGTAGATGTTATTGTGGCACTTTCATTTATCTTTTTTGCGATACTTGCGGTATTAGCTATTGCAAGTGCGGTAACAACAATTGCAAGCAAAAATCCTGTTGCTTCGGCAATTAGTCTTATATTTCATTTCTTTATGCTTGCAGGTCTTTACCTTACTTTACAGGCTCAATTTCTTGCTGTCATACAAATTCTGATATATGCCGGTGCTATTATGGTACTTGTAGTTTTTGTAATTATGCTTCTCAATCTCAGAAAAGAAGAATCATTAAAAGAAAAATATAACTATCGCAAAACTATTGCAATTCTACTTGCTGCCGTTTTTGTTGTACAGGTAACAGCTATTATTGCGATTGGACCTATTATTTCTAAAGCGAATAACCTTCCCGCAGTAAATCAGGGAACTATTGAAAACATTGCAAGAGAGCTTTTTACTAATTATTTGGTTCCTTTTGAAGCCATTTCTCTTTTGCTTCTTACTGCAATAGTAGGAGCGGTGATTCTAGCTAAACGACACATAGATGTTTAACAAAAAATAAGATTATCAAAATGCTAAATACCATACCACTCGAATATTACTTAGTCCTTTCAGGAATAATTTTTACAATCGGATGTGTCGGAGTGCTTACACGCCGCAATGTAATAATTATCTTTATGTCTATTGAAATGATGCTTAATGCAGTCAACCTTACATTTGTAGCTTTTTCAGCTTATAGCGGCACTTCAGCTGGTCAGTTATTTGTTATGTTCATCATGGCTGTTGCCGCTGCTGAAGCCGCAGTAGGTCTTGCTATTGTTCTCAGTCTTTTCCGTCTGAAGAAAACAGTTTATGTTGATGAAGTCAATCTCATGAAGTGGTAACTTTTTAAGTGAAAAATGAAGAATGAAAAGTGAAAAGTGAAAAATGAAGAATGAAAAATGAAAAGTGAAAAATGAAGAATGAAAAAGAGAATGTATTAAAAAAGAAAAGTTACAAGTTCGCAATTCGAATTGTGAAATTATCTGAGTATCTTAGAACCAAGAAAAATGAGTTCGTTTTAAGTAAACAAATTTTAAAGAGTGGAACATCAATTGGTGCATTAGTCAGGGAAGCAGAATTTGCCCAAAGTAAAGCCGATTTCGTTAATAAAATGAGTATTGCATTAAAAGAAGCTAATGAAACAGAATATTGGATTAACATTCTAAAAGACACTAAATATATTGATGAAAAACTATTTCTGAGTTTCTTAGATGATTGTAATCAATTAATCGCTTTGCTGGTTTCTTCTGTGAAAACTTCTAAACTAAGTGCAAAAAAATAATTTTTTTTAATAAACAAGTTATCCCATTTCGTATCAGTATTTAATAATTGTTGAATTGTTTTTATTTTTCATTTTTCACTTTTCATTTTTCATTAGAGTAAAAGATGATTTATATTAAAAAAGCTACTACCTTGTTTGTGATTATATTTTTTTCTGTAATATCTACTCACGCATCAGTTTTTCAAGTTGGTGCCAGCAAACAATACAAGAATCCTTCTGAAGTTATGAGCAAAGTTGCCGACGGAGACACTGTTGAAATTGATGCAGGTGTTTATTCCAAAGATGTCGGTAGGTGGACTAAAAATAATTTATTGATAAGAGGAGTCGGAGGCAAAGCTCATTTGAAAGCTGACGGTGCCAATTCCGGAGGCAAAGCTATCTGGGTAATTACAGGAAATAATACTACCGTCGAAAATATTGAATTTTCCGGTGCTTCTGTTCCCGATAAAAACGGTGCCGGGATTCGTCAGGAAGGCGAAGGACTGACCGTCCGCCGCTGTTTTTTCCATGATAACGAAGACGGTATTTTATGCGGAGCTAATCAAAACAGCGATATGCTGATTGAATTTTCTGAGTTCGCACGTAACGGCTATGGCGATGGTTACTCGCATAATCTCTATATAGGCAACATCAGGAACTTAACTTTTAGGTT
>JBAYGQ010000518.1:0-2714 GCA_041666585.1 Bacteroidota bacterium | reverse complement strand
CTAAAGAAAAAAAAACACAAATAGACGTAATGTATTTCCATGCAACCTCAAGATGCCAGGGTTGTCTGACAATAGAAGAGTTTACAAAAAACAGCCTTAATGCTTCATTCGGGAAAGAATTGGAAGACAGCTTGCTCGTTCTTTCTTCAATTGACTTTTTACAAGCTGAAAATGAACATTTTCAGGATGATTATAAATTTGAAACACAAACGCTTATTCTAAGTAAAAAAGTAAACGGCAAAGAAGTGAAATGGAAGAATCTTGATAAAATTTGGGATTACTCAAATGATTATCAGAAATTCCAAAAATACATTGAAAAAGAAGTTAAAAAATTTATTAAAAAATAAATACTTAGGAAAAAACAATGCACATTAAAATTTTAGGAACGGGATGTTCCAAATGCGTGAACCTTGAAAATAAGGTAAAGGAAATTGTGAAGCAGAACTCAATTTCTGCCGATGTAACAAAAGTTACCGATATTCAGGATATTATGAAATACGGCATACTGATGACTCCGGGACTTGTTATTAACGAAAAGGTTGTGAGTTCAGGCTCTATTCCAAAAGATAGCCAGATTCTCCAGTGGATTGAGGAGGCGAAATAATATGAAACGAATATTTTTATTGAGTATCAGTTTTGTGCTGTTAGTTCTATTTGCTTCTACTTCAGAAGCTCAGAATTCCAAACCGAAAATAACATTTATTGAGATTGGCTCTGTTAATTGCGTTCCCTGCAAGAAAATGCAGCCGATTATGAAATCATTAGAACAAAAATACGGTGAACAACTCAAAATTATCTTCTATGACGTTTGGAAAAAAGAACATAAAGACAAAGCGGAAAAATACGGCGTAAAGCTGATTCCGACTCAGATTTTTCAGGATGAAAACGGTAAGGAAATTCACAGACACGTGGGCTTTTATCCCGAAACGGAGATAGATAAATTTTTGCAGTCAAAAGGACTAAAACCGAAAAGTTAGGAAACATTTATGATAGAAAGCATTTTCAACTTCCTGAGCGAGTTGCTGTACGGGAACTTCTGGCTTGCAGGTTTCTCCGCATTTGTCTGGGGGATACTAAGTATTATACTAAGCCCCTGCCATCTTTCGAGCATTCCGCTAATAGTTGGATTCCTGAGTTCACAGGGAGATATTTCATTAAAAAGAACATTTAATTTATCTCTTATTTTTGCACTCGGTATATTAGTTACAATTGCATTAATTGGCGTTATAACCTTGCTTATGGGACGTCTGATGGGCGATATCGGCACAATAGGCAATTATCTTGTGGCTGTTGTATTCTTCGTAGTAGGTCTCTATCTTCTCGAAATTATCCGTCTGCCATGGGACGGTTCAAAAATGAGCGGAACGCGTTTTAAAGGATTACTTGCGGCTTTTGTGCTTGGACTGATATTCGGAATTGGGCTTGGACCCTGTGCGTTTGCTTTTATGGCACCTATACTCGGTGTAGTGTTTCAGGTATCTTCTACCGACTTGGTTTTAGCAATCAGTTTGCTTATAGCTTTCGGTATAGGTCATGCATCTGTAATTGTTCTGGCGGGTACACTAACCAAGAAAGTACAGCTGTATCTTAACTGGACAGAAAGCTCGAAAGTATCATTGTACATAAAGAAAATATGCGGTGTGCTGGTGATTATCGGTGGAATTTATTTGATTTACATTACTTTTTAAAACTAATTTTTCCGGAATTGCGTTTCATAGTAAGAAGATAAAATCATTTTACATATTGAAGCAGGTCTGTAATGAATTTAAATAAAATTAAAATAGTAGTTCAGCATTTCGAGGGATGTCCTAACGGTCCTAAGATGATTGCGAACGTAAGCGAAGCAATTGCAAAATTTCCTGAGCTTATAGAATATGAAGAACAGCTTGTAGAAACTAACGAGAAGGCAAGAGAGGTGCATTTCAGAGGCTCACCGACTTTATTAATCAACGGTCAAGATTTCGAGAATCTGCCTGAACCTGAGAGTCCTTCATTAGCCTGCAGGTTTTACGGGAACGGGGTACCTGCTACAGAAGAAATTGAAAGATATATCAAAAATCTGGTTTAATCATTTGATATTAAAAAGCATTAAACTGTAAACAACTAAAAAAAAATAAATGTTCATAAGCAGTAAATCATTTTCTACTTTTTGCTATACTTCACCTCATACTTAACCTGAAACAATACAATTTTATTTTATGCAAAAATGGTATAAAACTTGCTTAATGAAAAGCAGTTTTTTAATTAAATAAAGGGAACTGTAAAATTTCAATACAATTTTTATTCATTAAAATAGTCAAAACAAATTGAAGTATAACAGTTTTCAAATCAATTTAACCTAAACTGAGGAACGCTTATCGGGAACTGCTACCGGTTTTTTTAATAATGTACGTTGAAAGTATAGGGACAGTTTTTTTACAGTAGTCCTGTTTCTGCGGTTTGGTTCAATAAGAGAATGCTTTTTTGAACTGCGGATTCAGGCGGGTTATTATTTGAATTAATTTGGGAAATTACTTGCGTAGCAGTAAGAAAATTATTATCACAACATTAGTAGTTTTTCTCTCGGTCGAGTTTTTCGGGGAAGTACCCGCAACAGCCGCAGAGAACGGCTTTTCTCCTATGACTTTACCTATGTTTTACAGTTCATTTATTTCGCAACTGACGGCAATGAACTCTGCATGGCTTTTGTTTTTCGGTATGCAGTTACCCCAATT
>JBAYGQ010000517.1:0-2716 GCA_041666585.1 Bacteroidota bacterium | reverse complement strand
CAGGTGCTTACGGTAAAAACTGGCAAAAAACCGTAGCTGATTCTCTCGGTAAAGAAATTTATGTTACATTCGATATTGATTATTTCGACCCGTCCTTGATTCCCGCAACGGGAACACCGGAACCTGACGGCTTTATGTATAGCGAAACTATGGATATTTTCAGAGAAATTATCCGGCAGAAAAAAAGAATAATCGGATTTGATGTGGTTGAGTTAGCACCCGTTAAGAACCTGCATCATCCGAATCTTATTACAGCACGTTTAATTTATAAAATGCTTAATTTCGCTTTTGCAAATCAGAAATAATAAGTAAAGTTATTCATTTTAAAATAATATTTTATCAGGTAGAAGTTGAAAACAGAAATTATTTTAAAAAGCGGATGGGTAAAAGTTGAGAAATCTGAATTAGATCGTCTCCGCCTAAAAATGCGAGAAATATACGAAGGCGAAGGCGGTGCAAAAAAATTTAACGCTCATCTACCAAATTATGAAGAACTTCGAGAAATTATACGTGACCTGCTTATAGATTTCGAAAATAAAAATAACGCAGAAATAATTATTCACGACCTTCCGGGATATGATATTATACCGGGCAACACTTTTTTCAGAAATCTTTTCTATACAAACAAATTAGCCGAAACACTTCAATTTCAGGATTACAATCTTGAAATCTGTTATCTATTTGCTTTTGGAAAACGCAGATTTGAACAGAAAAAATTTGAAAAGAAACTAAGCGAAGAGTATTCAACTTTACCTGTTTATCCTGTATCTGATATACATTTGGTTTTAGCTTCTACTGTTAATAATATGACGGAAGCAGAGAAAATCCGAGAACATTTTAACAATGTTATGCAGATTAATGTTGAACTCGAAACTATCGGTGCACATTCATTGACCGAGAGTTCCATACAGGATTTATATTCTAAAACTGAAGAAAATTCATTCGTTTTACTTTTAGTCAGCCGTGATTTTCTGCAGAATGAAATATGTGTTCGTGATTTAATAGAATTCACAAAAAACCAATTAGATACTTACGTTAAAAAAACTTTTCACATTTTGAACAAAGATGTCTATCAGGGTGATTTCAATATTTTCGATTCTCTTGGCAGGTCAGAACTCCTTAAATACTGGAAACTCAGAATTGAAAAACTTGAAGAAAATCATAAAATGCTTATTCGTGGGAAAAAAGATAAAGAGTTCTATTTCAAACTTCGTCACGAATTTGACGAAATAAAACGAATTATTGAAGAACTGCACGGTTTGATTGACCTGATACGTGATAATAAGTACAAAATCTATTACGATATTTTCTTCTCGAAACTTCAAAAAATACAGGATTTAAAAGAACTCCTTCCAATCAGTAAAACTCTGTCTGATATAGATATTAATCTGGAAACGGCTTATAAAAGAATTAAAATTCCTTCTACCAACAATCCTGACAAACCCGAGTTTCCGCCTTATCCGTTTTATAAACCTAAATTTCCTGCTTCCGAGACTTTCAAAATTAAAGTTCCGGGTTTTAAAAATGTATGGTTGAAAGATGAGAGTACCAACCCGACAGGAACTCATAAAGACCGGATGGCTTGGGAGGTTGTTATTAAATATAAATCTCTGATTGAAGGATTAAAATATAAGACCGAAGACTCGCTTCCGCAAATGTCAATTATTTCTTCCGGCAGTGCCGCATTTGCCATTCAGCATTTATTCAATAAATTCAACATTCCGACTAAATTAAAAGTTTTAGCGGATAACAAACTCAATCCCGATATCAAAAAAGAAATTGAAATGATAGGTTGCGAATTATATACCTGCAATCTGTCAGACCGGCTCCTGACATCGGAAGATATTAAAGAAAAAACAAATAATAAAAACGGAATTGACATCACTTACCGTGAAGTTTTAGACCCTACACACGACAATTATTATGACTGGATGAGTTACGAGATTCTTCGTGAAAATCCTGATTATTGCTTTGTTCCGTTCGGCACAGGAGATTTATTTATAAATGTATTGAATATTGTAAAAATCGAATACTTTAATTCATTTGAAGGGAAGCACGACCCGAGATTCCAGAGTACCGTAGAAAAAATATCAAAATGCAATTTTTATGGTGCATCAACAAAGAATCCAAAAACCAAACTCGATAAACTTTATTCAAGTTTTTTACCCTCATTTGAATCTTTTAAAAAGTACATTCGGGAACTTAAAGAAGAGTATTGTTGTATCGGAACAATGACAGACATTTACTATGTAGAAGAAGAATTTGTCGAGCGGGCGATAGAAATAGCACAATCACAAAATATTAAATTTGAACCCTCGGGACTGGCAGGTTTAGCTTTATTATTACAAAATGAATCTGAGATTCCGAAAAACTCAAAAATATTAATTGTAAACACAGGTAAAACTAAATCAATAAGCGAATTAAACGAACTGTATTCAAACAAAAGCAATAGTAAATTAAAATGAAAATTGATACTTACTTTACTTCAAATATCCCTGAAAGAGAAAATCAGTTTAAGAATTCAATTGTTGTAATGATTGATATTTTTCGTTCCGGTTCAACTATTTGTGCCGCTTTATACAACGGTGCAAAGGAAATTATCCCTTGTGAAACAATTGATAAAGCAGTTAGTATATTCAATAGTCTCGATAAAGAAATGAGATTACTAGGGGGAGAGCGTAACGGTACAAAACCCGGTGGCTTTGAACTTGGAAAT
>JBAYGQ010000516.1:0-2716 GCA_041666585.1 Bacteroidota bacterium | reverse complement strand
GGAAAACTGGGCTGATGCTGCAGCTGATGCTGATAAAGCAATGGCAGGTTACACTCCTTATTCAAGAATGCAAGTTTCTGAACCTGCTTTTATAAATGCTTATGATCAGAACTGGATGTGGGCAATTATTATTACTCCGACCAATATGCCTGATGCTTATCCATCATGGCCAGCAGTATTGGGATCTTTCTCCGCAGATTCATACTCTACAGGTGTAGGATGTTATAAGTCTGTCAACCGGCTTTTATTCGATAAAATTCCGCCTACTGATGTTAGAAAAGGCTGGTGGGTTGATGAAAACCTTCATTCGCCGAATTTAACCAATGTAACATGGGGTGATGTAACCGGTGATGCTGTTGCAGCTCTTTCTATCACAGATACTAAGTTGCCGTTTATTCCTTATACCAATGTGAAGTTTGGACAATATGGTTTTATTGGTAATAACATCAATGCTGGTGACTGGTGTCTGATGCGTGTGGAAGAAATGATTCTTATTAAAGCTGAGGCTACTGCCATGGCAGGCGATTTGCCTGCTGGAAAAAATATACTGAACGATTTTGTGAGCACTTACAGAGATCCTGCTTATACTACTTCTACAGCAGCCAGTGCTCAGGCTTTTCAGGATGAAGTTTGGTTGCAAAGAAGAATTGAATTGTGGGGCGAAGGTTTCTCAATGTCGGATATTATGCGCTTAGAGAAAAATATCGTTAGGTTTAAGGAAGGTGTTACCTCTAATTTCCCTGATGTTTTTAAATTCAATATTGCTGCAAATGATGGTTATTTGTTGATGCGTATTCCTAAGAAAGAGACAGACAAAAATTCAGGAATCCCATTATCGGCTAATAATAACGAAGGCACGCAGCCTCAACCCGGGGCTGGTACGGGCTTAAAAGATGGGATTACAGATTAAGCACTCCAATACTTTAAGAAATAAACTGTAATACATACAGGTTAAAAACACTCTCACATCAGTAATAACGACTCTCACACCTTACGATTATGAACTTAATCGTAAGGTGTGTGTTGATTCTTCACAGACATTACAATCATATAAAGAATAAGTTACTTAGGGAGTAATAGTGGGAATAAATAATAGCAACTAAAAAAAAAATATGTATGTTTGCACCATCAAAAAAAAGAAAATCATAGATAAACACGCTGCAAGAGCCTTTCGAATCATAAGCACTAAATGCAAAATAACTATATCCATATTGACTACAAATTACTAATGCAGTTGCGTGATGGAAACGAAAAAGCATTTTCTGTCGTTTTCGACACCTACCACAGATATTTGTATGTGCTTGCCTCCAGGTATTTAATGTCCGACAGTTATGCTGAAGACGCTGTGCAATATACCTTCATGCGTTTGTGGGAAGGAAGGGAAACTTTTGACTACAAAACAGGAATCAAAAATCTGCTGTTTACCATATTAAAAAACTATATTTTGAATGAGATCAGGCATAATAACCTGGTGATAAAAAAGAACTATGAACTGGCTCAGCTGACTGAGGAAATGGAAACTGATTTTTTGCACGAACTTGAGGATGCTGACTTTAAATCTCATTTATACAAATTGATAGAACAGCTTCCTCCACAGAAACGTGAAGTTTGTCTGTTAAAAATTCAACAGGGATTATCGAATCAGGAAGTAGCCGACACAATGAATATTTCGGTGCCGACGGTAAAATCACATTACACACAAGTAATCAAACTATTGCGTTCGCAATTAGATAAAATAATCATGATCATCCTTGTAATAAGACATTTTTTATAAGTTTTGCAAGTGCTGACTCATACTTTTTTAAGGCTTAACTGTTTAATCTAATATAAATAGGTATTAAAATATTAATCCAACATGATGGATCCGAAAATTATTGATAAAGTCCTCCTGAAAGATGCTACTCCCGATGAAGCCCGGCGGGTGGCTGAATGGTTTGCAACAGATGAGGGACAAGCGTATTTTTCGCAACGTTACGATAGAGAATCGTACCTGCTCAACGAAAAAATTATCACTGAATGGTCTGATCATGAGATCCCGACGAAACGGATGAAGATACGTTTCCTTTCACAACTGAAAATGCGGGTACGAACTTTTCGTTTCAGAGTGGCTGCAGCGGTTTTGATTCCTTTTTTGTTTTTGGCCGGGGCATTTACATTCGTAGCCGACCGTATGGGTATTTTCTCAGGCAACGAAATGGCTGAAGTTGTAGTTCCCTATGGGGAACAGATGCAGGTGGTATTGCAGGACGGAACAATCGTACAATTAAATTCCGGCTCGCACTTACTGTATCCCAAATCATTCGGACTTTTCAGTCGGAGTGTTAAGATTATTGGAGAGGGCTATTTCTCTGTTGCAAAGGAGATTTCAAGACCTTTTATAGTAAATACGAATGATATCAAGGTAAAAGTAACCGGAACAAAATTCAATGTAAAAGCTTATCCTGATGACCGGAAAATTTCAGTTGCACTCGAAGAAGGTGGTGTCAATATTGCGGACAAAGACAACAGGATTTATCCTTTGAAAGTTGGACAAACTGCGGAATATGATAAGAAAACAGGTGTTTGTATTGTAAATACTGTCGATGATATGACGGTGCATACTGCATGGCGAAACAAAAGCCTTAATTTTTATCGTACACCGCTCAGTGAAATTATTAAAACTCTCGAACGGCAATATGAAGTACAGTTTGCTGTAGACGACTCGTCGCTTCTGAAT
>JBAYGQ010000515.1:0-2720 GCA_041666585.1 Bacteroidota bacterium | reverse complement strand
TGGAAGTTACTTCTGAATTTGCCAGATCTCCCAATACTAAAATTGTAATTATTGGTAAGGATAAAGGCGGATTGCCGTTAATAATTAATCCGGATAATAAGTAGAGATATGAAGAAATTTATATATATATTATTGATATTTTTTTCTATTGTGATTGATTGCAATTCACAGAATGAAACTGCACCTCTCAAAAAAGTTACATTATGCACACAATGGCTTCCACAGGCACAGTTTGCCGGTTTTTATGTTGCACAGGAAAAAGGATTTTACAGTAAGTACGGCATTGATATTAGAATTATTGACGGTTCTGCCTTTATTCAGGTTCATGAATTATTAGAATCAGGTGAAGCGACATTCGGGACAATGAGACTTGTTAATGCAGTCCAACACAAAGCATACGGGCTTGATATTATAAATATATCTCAACTTATGTCCGTTTCTCCCCTGATGATTATTGCAAAGAAAAGCAAGATTAAGAAAATTGAAGATCTGAACGGCAAAACAATCGGAGTCTGGGAAGACAGCCATTCATTTTTTAAAGGATTTTTAAAAACATATAAGCTGAAAGCAAATATAGTTACAATGTCCGCATCGGTCAATTTATTCCTTTTAAACGGTGTAGATGCCATGGCGGCTATGGAATTTAACGAATTTGACCAAATTTTAAGTTCCGGATTCAAACAAGATGAGTTCACAATATTCAGAATTAGAGACCTTGGTTATGATTTTCCTGAAGACGGAATTTACTGTATGAAGGAAATTTTCCAAAACGACCCTGAGCTTTGTCGTAATTTTATACTGGCTACTTATGAGGGCTGGAAATTTGCTTTTGACAATAACGAAGAAGCAATTGAAATAGTACTTAAACACATAAAACGTGTAGGAACTCAGGCTAACAGGACTCATCAAAGATGGATGCTGAAAAAAATGAAAGAATATTACTATAATGGTTCTGATTTAAGAAAATCCGGTAATTTTAGTTTTAGTTTAAATGAAAAAAAGTACATGGATGTTTGTTATTTTCTTTATTCGCAGAAGATTATAGCCCAAATGCCGCCAATTTCTTCTTTTTATGTAAATTTATTTAAAAAGCAGTAAGATATGCAGTTTAAAAATTTAAAATATAGATTTAAACTTTTTTTTGCAGCACTTGTCATTTTGTTAGTTGGAGCTTGTTTTGCCGCATACTTTGCTACATCAACAATACGGAATAACAGTAAAATTGAAGATAAGTTACGTCATTATAACACTACCATGAATTTTGAAATGCAGAAACTTTTGGAATTTATAGAACAAATTCCTGAAGATTTTGCCTTTTCTCTAGAGTACATCCGCTTTTCAGATGAAGACCTAAAGGAAATCAGCAGAATGATTGTGTCTCTGAATGAGGAAATTTATGGTAACGGTATAGTTTTTGAACCGAAAGTTTACAAAAATGATTCGATAAATTTTGCTCCTTATTTTTACAGAGAAAATGGAAAAATTAAATCTCAGGATTTAGGTGATATCAATTATTATAATTATTGGAATCAGGATTGGTATATTATCCCTAAGAAATTAGGACGTCCGGAATGGATAGAGCCATATTACGATACCGTCGCTATGACAACATACTCGGTTCCTTTCTGGAGACATACCGAAGATTCTATATATTTCGGCGGCATAATTACTGTAGATTTATCCTTAGACTGGCTTAATAATTATGTTAATAACAAACGTCCTACTCCTAATAGTTTCCATTTTATTGTTTCAAAATTCGGAACATTAATTACTTTCCCGAATAAACAATATATGTTTAACGAAAACCTTATGAGCCTTTCTGAAAGATTACAACAACCCGTTTTCAAACAAATTGCATACGATATTCAAAAAGATATTATTAATACATACATTATTAAAAGTGACACACTATTAAAAGCAAGAGACACAAAAAAATACAGGATATTATACTCGAAACTGAAAATTAATGATTGGTGGTTATTTACTTGCATTAATGAAGAAGAATTATTAAACGGAATTTTTGAAAAATAATTTTAATTATATCAAAATAATTATTAATTTTGAATTATAAAAGGAAATTTGTATGTCAACCAATGAAAGAATGGAAAATTCTATGGAAACAACACAAGTTGAATTTTCAATTGAAACAGAAGCGAACAAGCTCGTAAACCGCTATATGTGGTGGTCAATGGTAGGTGGACTTATCCCGGTTCCCCTTGTAGATATCGGTGCCGTTACCGGTGTTCAGCTCAAAATGTTAAGTGAATTATCAAAAATGTACAAAGTTGAATTTTCAAAAAACCGCGGGAAAAGCATTGTATCTGCTTTGTTGGGCGGTGTGGTAGCCGATTCAATGAACAGAAGCCTTCTTACTAGTGTAGTAAAAGCAATTCCTGTTGTAAACATTCTAGGTGCTGTATCTATGCCAATTTATTCAGGGGCGGCAACCTATGCAATCGGTAAGTTGTTTATTCAGCATTTTGAATCGGGCGGAACTTTCTTGGATTTCAATCCACAGACAGTAAAAGAATATTTTAAAGAACTTTATGCCAAAGGTCAGGAAGTTGCCAGGAATTTGACGAATAAACAAGCTCCGGCACCTGCTCCTGCTCCGGCAAAATAAGGTGTAAAAATGGAAGTTTTTATCATAGGCTATCTTATTCTTTCGATTATTGTCGGATTTTTAGGGGTAAATTCTCCTCTCGGTTTTTGGGGTGGAT
>JBAYGQ010000514.1:0-2732 GCA_041666585.1 Bacteroidota bacterium | reverse complement strand
TTTTTTTTTATTTGTTAATTTTTTTTAACATTATATTATAAATCTTAGTATCGGTTCTTTTGTAACTATGTTATTCCCTGATTTACTTCAATCTTGATTAATAATATTCTTTTGTTCTTTACATAGAATATAAAAAAATACTTTTCAAAAAATTGTACCGCTTTTATTTTAATATTTAATACAGGAACATTTCTGTACTCAAATTAAAATTTAAACTGAATACCGTAAATTACAGATGCAGTGGATTTAAACTTTTCTGCGCTGTTCACAAGAACAGGAATCCTCGCAACAAATACCCTGCCCTCAGCTCCTACTGTAAAAGCAAATCCGTCGAAAACTTCAATCATTCCGTAAAATCTGCCATAGCCTAAGGGTCCTTCGTCCGACGAGCCCACACCGAGCCTGCCGTCTAATGAAAATATATTAGTAGCAATAAAAGTTCTTTCATAAAATGCAGAACCCCAGAACATTTGTTTCTGTCTTGATATCGAGGCATCATAGTTAATCCATCCGGGTTCGTTAAATCCGGGATAAGCAGGAGTATTTACAATTAATACTCTGTCAACCAAATCACCGGTCAAAGGTTTTTTAAAAGTAACATTCTCCTCGTAGCTGTATTCGGTATAGCCGAATTCAATTCCAAGTCTCTCCTTTTTGTTTACGGCGTAATCAACACTTTGTGAAAAGTGTGAAATCTGAATCTTGTTATTTGCTTCGATTCCGTTACGGAGTACATCCGTACCGAAAAAAGAATTAATGCGGATTTCACTGCCGTTTTGCCCGTTTTCCATCGGCATATTTGCAAATGCTGTGATATTTGCGGAGGGTGCCGCAAGGACAGTAGCTTTTTTATGATTTTCGTTTAACAAAACAGTTTTTGCTGATTCTTTATTTTGTCCGTTACCTTTAGAGTCCTTTGCAATAAGCGGACTTGCCGGTTCGCTGACAACCGGAGGAGCAGGTGCAGCAACCATAGTTTTTGAGCTCGATGTATTTGCCCCGATAGATCCTCCACCTAAATCACTCGCAACAGGCTTAGGTAATGCAAAACTCATTTCATCAACTTTGTTTTCAGAATCATCAATTTTGTTGTCTCTTACATTTTCTACTGAATTTGCTAAAAGAGGTTCACTGTTATTTGAGCTTACTGTCCGTACTACTCTGCCTGAGCCTCCTGCATGAGCTAAACTTGCCATAGGTTTGTCATTTGAACGAACGATAGAGGGTTCTCCCGGCAGAACGTTATGGGGCAAACCCGGTACAGTAGAACTTATAGTTTGTTTGTTCAGGAAATTCAGCAAAGAATAATCGCCGAGTCTGATTGCCGCTCCGAACATAAAAAGTAATAAGAAAACGGCAAGAACCAAAACGCGTCTGTTTACAAGCGGACCTTCCTTGATAATGGGCTGTTGGCTTAATATTTTCATTAAGACAACATCTTCGGTTTCTCTTAATAAGTCTTCGGGAGGATAGATGGAATCAGCATCTTCCCTCATTGCAAGGTGAAGACCAACCGAAGCGTCGAACTTCTCTCGTGCTATCGGATCCGAAGATATTTCGGAGCGAAGAATTGTATCCTCCTCTTCCGAAAGCTCCCCGTCGAGATACTTCGATATTTTGTCTTCAAGATTCATATAACTCCTGTTTCAATGGTGTCAATAACTTCCTTAAAATTTCTCTTGCCCTGAAAACACGGATTTTGGCAAGCGATAGGTCTATACCCAGCACTTCTGCAATTTCCTGATATGTCAATTCCTCGTATTCTCTCAGTAGCAGGGCTTCACGCAATGCAACGGGCAAAATTGCAATCGCTTTGTTTACACAGTCTTTCATCGCAATGTCGGAATCCATTTCTTTAGTAGAGAAATGCATATCGTCTTCAACGGATTCGTACTCTTTGCGTGAACGAATGAAATTCAAACATGTATGCCTTGCTATTGTAAAAATCCATGCAGAAAAGTTGCTTCCCCGAAACTCTGATCTATGTTCAAATACTTTTATAAATGTTTCCTGGAAGGCATCTCTTGCCAAATCCGCATCGCAAAGCATTCTTAAGCAAAACCTGTAAATCTTCTGGTTATACTTTTTATAAAGCAGGTGAAAAGCTTGCGCACTTCCTTCCCGGAGTGCATTCAGGGTATCTTCTGTGTCGCCTGCTTTGTCATTATTTGGGTTTTTCTTAAACATTTCAAGGTCTTACGTTAAAAAATGCTTCGTCCCTAATTTTAGAGACACCACTTATATACTAAAAGTTACAACAAAGTTAAAAATAATTTTAAATTATGAGTTATGAGTTATTTTCCTTTGTTCTCGTTCCCACCGCTCTGCGTGGGAATGCAGTCTGAACGCTCTGCGTTCCTTATTAATGTTTTGCGAACAGACGAGGGCGTCCATTCTACCATTCTTCCTCCCTCCACTTCGGGGAGGGTCGGGGTGGGGTTTTGCGAACTGACGACGGCGTCTATTCTACTTTTTTTCCAACTCATAATTCATAACTCATAATTCATAACTTTATAAACTTTCCCATCTTATTATTTATTTTCACAAAATAAAGTCCGGTGTCCAATCCTGAAACATCAATTTTCAAATTTTTCTTGGTTTCTGCTTTCAATACCAAATTACCGATTAAATCGAAAATTTTAATTTCACCCTCAAAATCGGAAACAAAAACATAATCCCTCGCAGGATTCGGATAAATGTTTCCAAAATTTTCTTCTTTATTATTTTCATTT
>JBAYGQ010000513.1:0-2734 GCA_041666585.1 Bacteroidota bacterium | reverse complement strand
TACTGCGATTTGTTATTTGGTTACTGCGATTTGTTATTTGGTTACTGCGATTTGTTATTTGGTTGCTGCGGTTTGTTATTTGGTTACCGTGGTTTATTATTTGATTACCGCGATTTATTATTTGGTTACTGCGATTTATTAATAGGGGTAGTGTCCTAAAATCTGTGTACCGTCCTGAAAAAACTTGACGGATTTTGGATTAAAAACTAAGGTAGGTTGTCAAATTAAAAAGGTAATCCTATCAAATATACACTTTTTTTTTATAATTGTGTTTTAGGTTTACAAATTGGTACTTATTCCTGGTTTTGCATTACAGGATTATTGATTATTACTAAATATACTCTACAATATTAGCAGTATTACTGAAACGATTTGTCATCTTTTCTTTTAATCCTATAAAAGCTTTACAGTTTGTTCCTTGATCCGGTTCCGGATTAACAGGGGCTTCTTATTAGTTTCATATGAAATAAGCTTTTTTAGATTTCTATTTCTGTTAACTGTTTTATTCCCGGCTTCCATCTTTTACGTAAAATGCCATTGTGATCATGAGCTACAGCAGGTGTAAGGTAATCGCAACTTGCATGAGGCCGTTTGTTATTGTAAACATTAACAGCCGAGTCCGTAACTATTTGTGCCTGTTCCAATGAAGAAAAAGTTTTACTGAGGCCGAACTCGTTTTTCAGGATTCCATTCACTCTTTCTGCAATTGCGTTTTCATAGGGATCCCCGTTTTCAGTCATGCTAATCTGTATCTTGAAGTGTTCGAGCATCTGAACATATTCGGCGCAACAATACTGAATGCCACGATCAGAATGATGAATCAGCTTGTCCTTACGTTTTAGGGTGTCTGCGGCCATGAGAAGGGCATGAACAGCTCCTTCACTGGCCAGTGTGGGATGTACCTGGTAACCGACGAGCTTACGTGAATATGCATCGGTAACGATGCTCAGATAACAAAACCCTTGTGTGAGTTTCAGGTATGTGATGTCACTCACCCAAAGTTTTCCTGAACCGGTGAGTACCAGCTCACGGATCAGGTTAGGGTATTTTCTGTAAGGATGATTAGAATCTGTTGTATAGGGCTTTCTCCTGCGGTAACGCAGCAACAAACCATGATAACCAAGTAAGTCATACAACTTGTCGCGTCCGATTTTGATGTGGTGTTCTTTCAACCGGGGCTCAAGCATGTATAATAGCTTGCGGACCCCGATACGAGGCATGGATTGACGTATTTCTTCGACTATTTTTAGAATGATGATGTCGCTAAGCGATTGTTCTTCCTTTCGCTTGCACTGATCATACCACCCCTGCCGGGTTTTACCAAACAGCCGACACATATAGCCCACCCCAACGTGTGGATACATGTGCCGCAGGAGTGTTACTGTCTGGCTCCAGCTTTTTTTCGTATGGGAATCTTTAATTGCTCTTCGGCTACATCTATGAGTGTTTCCAGAGCAATATTTTTCATTTGCGCATCTTCCAGTTGCTTCTCTAACTCCTTGATGCGCTTAAGAAGAACTTCCTGTTTGTTACGCTCTTTTTCTGTCATGACAGGTAAAGATACTACAATTTGTGGCGCATAGCGCTTAATCCAACTCTTCACTAAAGTAGTAGGGGCTTTACTTTGAAAATTAAATTGCTCCACCGCTTGCCGTATGCTCATGCGTTTGGATTCGATCTCCCTTACCAGCCATCGACGATGAGCTACTGTAAACTCTCCCGATTCTTTGGGAAATTTCTCTTTTTCTTGTACAGATTTTTCGTTATTCATAAATAAAATTTATTGTTAAAACCTGTCAAGCTATTTCAGGACTATACATACTTTTTACAATTAATAGATCATTTCATTCATTTATTCGATTCAGGGTGTATTATTATTTAAACAGAAACTATATGATAAAGAAAACAACCTGGATTTGAATCTTACAGGTGGAAATTATACAATAATCCTCAAAAGCAGTAAGGCAATGGGATCATATAAATTAGTAATTCAATAGTTTTATTAAGTAGAGTATGCTATAAATTAGTTGTAGGGCATTTAGGATTCGTCCCACTCAAATTTGGGTATATTAAAACCATTAGTTATCTTTGGCGTTAGTAATGTAAAGCGATAACATGATTACTTCATTCGGATCAAAAGACACTGAAAAAATCTGGGATGGTGAAAGAGTCAGACGAATTCCAATTGAGATTCAGAATATCGGACGCCGAAAACTTAGGATGCTTAATAACTCGCAAAATATTGCAGACCTTAGAATTCCACCCTCGAACAGATTAGAAAAGCTTGCAGGTAAAGAGAAAGATTTTTACAGTATCCGGATTAATGATCAATGGAGAATTGTTTTTAGATGGGAAAACAACCAGGCTACAGAAGTTGAGATTATTGATTATCACTAATTCAAAAAAACAGGGAAATGGAAAAATTAAAAAACATACATCCGGGTGAAATCTTACTGGAGGAATTTTTGATACCAATGGAAATTTCTGCTTATAGGCTATCAAAAGATTTGGAAATTCCTCAAACAAGAATCTCTCAGATTTTAAAAGCAAAACGGAGAATTACTGCTGATACCGCATTAAGATTAAGTTCCTATTTTGGAAATTCAGCAAAGTTCTGGCTCGGTTTACAGGATGATTTTGACATTGAAGAGGAAAAGAAAACTCAAAATATAGTTTTCGAAAAGATTCAAAGGACAAGGTAGAAAAACGCCCCACAACCAGCGGTATAACCAAT
>JBAYGQ010000512.1:0-2742 GCA_041666585.1 Bacteroidota bacterium | reverse complement strand
TTAGTATCTACTCCAAAAACGGATAAAAAACTACCTTCTTTTTTGTTGCAGAATGAGGTTGTAAATTTATGCGAAAGTTTTGATACAAGCACTCCGATAGGCGCACGTAATCTTGCTTTAACCGAACTTCTTTATAGCTCCGGTCTGCGTATAAGCGAAGCTTTGCAATTAAATACAGAAGATATAAATTCATCGAATAAAATCGTGAAAGTGCTCGGCAAAGGCAGAAAAGAAAGGATTGTTCCTATCGGCGAAAAGGCTATGACCGCTCTGCAAAACTATCTGAAATTGCGTCAGAAAATACATAAAGAGCTTGGTGAAAACGCTTTGTTCCTTTCTGCTAAAGGTAAACGTATGAACACAGTCGGGGCTTACCGGGTAATTCATAACGCAATGCAGAGTGTAACCGAATCTCCGCAGAAAAGCCCTCATGTCCTGCGTCATTCGTTCGCAACTCACATGCTTGATAACGGAGCAGATATTCAGTCAGTAAGCGAAATGCTCGGACATGCTTCACTTTCTACAACGCAGATTTATACTCATGTTTCAGTCGAAAGGCTTAAGGAAACTTATAAAAAATCACATCCTAAAGCATAAAATATTATGAATAAATTTGATTTAAAAAAATCGCTGATTCTTTGTGAACACACACTTCCGAACGGCTTGCGGATAGTTGCCGCACCCCGTAACAATGTTCCGCTTATTTGTATTCATCTTGCATACCGTGTAGGCTCTAAAAATGACAAGCTTAGAAAAACCGGTTATGCCCATCTGTTTGAACATCTGATGTTCGAAGGGTCAAAAAATCTGCCTAAAGGAGGATTCGATAAGCTCTGTTCAGAAGCAGGAGGAATGAACAACGCATTCACAACTTACGACCAGACATCTTATTATATGACACTTCCTTCGAACAGCTTGGAGCTTGGTCTGTGGCTCGAAGCGGAAAGAATGCAGAACCTGATAATAAGTCAGGAAGTTCTGGATACTCAAAAGGGTGTCGTTACCGAAGAAATCCGCCAGACTGTAGAGGAACAGCCTTACGGCAAATGTACAGGTGAATTGTCGCGTGCCGCTTACTCAGATAAATCACCGTATTTTTGGGAGATCCACGGTTCAATTAAAGATGTAAAAACGGCAAAACTTGCAGACGTGCAGAAATACCACGATGAATACTACAATCCCGCCAATGCTTCATTGGTTGTTGCAGGGGATATCGATGTTGATGAAACATTTAAACTTATCGAAAAATATTTTGCCGGAATTAAAAGTAAAGCTAAGCCAAAACCTGATTTCACAGGAAATGAGAAGCAACTGCAATTCGGTAAATATTCAAGTTTCAGCGAGAATGTCCCTATGCCTGCGGTTTTCCTTGCTTTCCATTGTCCGGGATTTATTGACGATTCAATAAATACAGCCGAAATACTCAGTTTTATAGCCGGAATGGGACGGAGTAGCCGCCTTTATCAGAAATTGGTTTATGAAAAGCAAATCGCGTCTTATGCTACGGCTTATCTTGACAAACGCGAACTAAGCTCACTGCTTATCTTCTATGCAATTGCAAATAACACCAAAACTACAAATAATGAACTTTATAATATTTTATCCTCTGAAATTCAGAATTTTCTCAATTCGCAGGTTAAGGAAACTGAGCTGACTAAAGCACGAAACCAGCTTACGGCACAGTTAGCCTACGAGATGCAATATGCAAGCGGTATCGCAGAGAATCTTGCAAATCTGGATTTATTCTGGCACAAACCTGAAAGAATCTATACAGCACTCGGAAAGTACAAGCAGGTATCTAAAAAAGATATACAGACATTTGCCGAAAAATATTTGCGGAGTTCTCTTGCAATAAGAGTGGATGCAATAGTTGCAAATAATTAACCCCCTGCTTTTCCTGCATTTATTTCAGACATAGCTCTGGATTTTCCTACGCGGATTAAGTATTCAAGAGAGGTGACGGCATCTTCAATCATTTTGTTACGCAGTGCAAGCTCTTCATTTTTGAAATCGGAAAGAACATAATCAGTCAGCTCACCTTCACCGAAATTACGGTCTATGCCGCATCTCAGTCTGAGGAAACTTTCGGAATCCAGATGCTCAATCACAGAATTGACTCCGTTATGTCCGCCGTCTCCGCCGCGGTCTTTCAGATGAAGCTTGCCTAAAGGAAAATTGTATTCGTCAACTATAACGACAATGTTCTCAATAGGGACTGAAAACTTACGTGCCATCTGCGACACTGTTTTACCGGAATTATTCATAAATGTGGTAGGTTGAACAACAAGTACAGCCTTGGAATGAATTTTCAAAATAGTTGAGTTGCAAAAATTAGAATAAGGCATTATCTTTTGTTTGTGTTTTTCAGCAAGTGCAGAAGCAACCATCCAGCCGATATTATGCCTGTTATCCGCATACTGAAAACCCGGATTACCCAATCCTGCAATCATCCAGTCGGCTTTCACCTGCTCTTTGGCAAGGAACCTGCTAAATAGTTTCTGTAGCGAGGGCATGCTTACGGTCTAACTTTTTAAGTTCTGCAAATAAAAATATTCCGGAAATTATAGCGGCAAGAAAATCCGAAACAGGCTGTGCCATCCATATTCCGTCAATATTATAAAATTTCGGTAAAATTAAAAGCAAAGGAATAAGTAAAATTACTTGCCTCGACAAAGTCAGAACCAATGAATATTTACCCTTGCCTACCGCCTGAAAATAACTTGAACTGATAACCCAGAAACC
>JBAYGQ010000511.1:0-2748 GCA_041666585.1 Bacteroidota bacterium | reverse complement strand
TGCAGTATGGTTGGTAGAATGTCACTATTTGCAACGAGTCTTTTTACAGTTCGTCCTTGTGTATTTGGATACTTAACTATTAGAGGGATTTTCACATTCGAATCGAAAAGAGGGCCATGTTGAAAATAGTAACCATGGTCCAAACCTTCACCATGATCAGCGAGAAATATAATAATAGAATTTTCGGATATTCCGGATATGTCAAAATATTTTGTCAATTTCCCAATTAGTCGATCAGTATAATGAATTTCTGCGTCATAGTATTTTACTAATGAATCAATTATGTTCTTTGGTGGGGTAGTGGTGTAGCATCCATTTGATTGACCTTTATATTTTAATCTGATATTTTCTACTGTATTTGCTTTTAGTATTTTGTGACACACTTCCGGAGAGACTTCACAAATATCCTTTCTCTCCGGTGCATATGGGCTATGAGGATCAATGAAATGGAACCAAACAAATTTATTATTTTTCCTATTATCCCTAAGCCAAGCTATTGCTTTGGTAATTCGATGTTCATACACTTCTTTAGTAATTTGACTGGATGAGTTAATCAAGTTGGCCTTTTCAAAATATGGAAGGTAATCCCAATAGTCAAAGCCCTTCTGCAAATTAGTTTCCTCGTTGTTAATGGAATAATGCAGCGCTCCATTAACTACAAATGCGGCTGTGTTAAAGTTTTTTTCTTTTAAATACTGTGTTAAAGTTTTTTCAGTATTTTTAAGTGGACGACCGTTATAATCAAAAATATTAGTTTGTGATGGCTCTAAACCTGTAAATAGACTTACGAAAGAGGCATAAGTTTTTGGTGTTGCCGTATAGGCATTTTTGAATATAAACGAATCTTTAAAATACCTATCAATATTGGGAGACGTATTTCTGTTGTAGCCATAAATCCCCAAGTGATCTTGTCGGAGCGTATCGACAGAAATAAATATTATATTAAGTTTTCCACGATCACGAATAAATAAGAACCAATTTGCAAGTAGGAGTATCGAGATTGAGCAAATCGTATAAAAACCAATTATGATGTTTTTTTTCATTCCCTCCATTTTACCCCATCCCGCCTAAATATTGCTTCAGCATTACAATGCTTCAAAAATAATAACGTTACCCGACAGGTTTTAATTCTCAAGAAAATATCCCGCCTCGAATTCTCGAGAATTCGAGGCAGTACGGACTTACCCATGTATCAGAAGCTCGCCATTTTCTGTATTAAGGTTTGAATTCATGTAATGCTTCCATTGCAAAGTAAAATAGAATCCTTTCATTTGGTATTTGCTATACTGCAAATAGCCTGAGGATAAAGCAATATGACAAATATTTTGTTTTTGACTTTAGCGGGTTTATTAATTGGAGTTGTCCAAATAATAAACAAAAGACTAGTAAGCTCAAATCACCGCTCAACTACATATACTTCTGTCACTATGCTTGCTAATGCAGTTGTTGCCTTTCCACTTTTGTTTATCAATTTTCGTATTTCTTACTCTTTATATTATTGGGGCGCTATTTTACTGTCGGTGCTATTATTTACGGTTAGCTGTTATTATGGTTTTAAAGCCTATAAAGAAATTGACATTTCGGCTATGTCCGTCATACAACGACTTAATATTGTATTTGTAGCACTTATAGGTCTCACTTTTTTAAGAGAGAATTATTCTGTTAACAACTACGTTGGTTTCTGTCTTATTTTGGCAGGAGGGCTTGTAGTAGTTTATGAAAAGCGAAAGTTATTAATAAATAAAGGGGTTATTTATGCTTTGATCGCGACGTTCTTTGGTGCAGTTTCTGCTACTTTGGACAAAGTCATATTAAAAGACTTTTCTCCGTTTACCTATGCTTTTCTAAGTAGTTTTTTAGTTGGGATAACTTTTTTATGGCGCAAGGATATTGTTCACGACAATATAAAATTGTTTCAACGACACAAGATACTAATTATATTACGATCCATTTTGGGAATTAGTTCATATATTCTGTTGTTGCTGGTTCTAGCCAAAACAAACGTTTCGCAAACTATGCCTGTGTACAAAGGCCTGTCGCTAATCATCCCTGTAATATTAGGGATTCTTGTTTTAGGTGAAAAAACGAATATAAAGCAGAAAATTGCCGGTACCTTGATGAGTTTATTGGGAATAATGCTCATGTATTAGACGAGTGACGAATGTATTTTTTACAATGCCTTATTATCCGTTTTGGTTGATCGTGAAGCCGAACAAGGTTTTATATCTGATTTATATACGATATAATGTAGTTAGTGTGAAAAAACTAATACATTTCATAGGTTTGAAGCGTTCAGGTAATCATGCGGTCATTAATTGGCTTCTACGTAATATAAGTTTCACTTCTGGGGCCGAAAGTCAATTCTACAATGATGTATTTAATCCGTGGCAAACCTTAGATCCGAAGTTAGTCTATCAGCCTAATCCTGACACAAATTCTATTACGCTATTAAGTTATGAGGATATACCCCTTGGTCAAATAGCCGAATTACCAACAATAATTGCAGAGCGTGAGCTAATTCCAGATGCTGAAATTCATAAAGTATTATTAATACGAGACCCTTTTAACCTTTTTGCTAGCAGGATGAAACATATAGATAATCTTAATAGAAATGGGATTACAAGAGGGATTACTCTGATGCCGTGGACTACTGTTAAGGAGCTTTGGAAGCAATATGCTCGTGAGTTTTTAAACAACGAATCTTTGCTTCAATCCAAAATTGGCATTAATTATAACTTATGGTTTGCA
>JBAYGQ010000510.1:0-2762 GCA_041666585.1 Bacteroidota bacterium | reverse complement strand
TTAAAATAAATGAAATTAAGGCTTACTACGCAAAGGCAAATAGTTTTGACAATCCAGATGTCAAAGAATTAGATATGTCATTATTCAGGGAGGCTGGCGTTGCTTTAAAATCAATTGATGATGAAAAGTCCACTTCATTTTTTGAGGATGAAATGAGAGAGTTCCGGTATAAAGCAAAAGAATATAGAGCAATCTTAAATTCATTCAGAGGTAATTATAAAGACTATTATAAACTGAAAAAATCAATAATAGACCCACTGGGAATTGATGAAAATAATATTTCTAATATTGTGCCTGTTTTCAATGAAAAGATTGAAAAATTACAAAGTGATATTGATTTAATTCATGCAACAAAAGAGGAACGTATTACACGTATTACGATTGAAAATGAAGCTACATTAAGAGATAGCAAAACACCATTCGAGAGAGCCAGAGAGTTTGCGAGTTTGAATGATGAGCTATTATCTGCATTAATGCCTGTTCCGGTTCAGAAACAAGCCAAAGAGGTTTTGATTGGTAGTATGCAATTAGAACATGATGCAAACAAGCGTAAGGAAAGGCTTTTGAAGATTTTGAACAAATATTCAAAAAATGTAACTACCTTTGCAAAAGGGGGATGTATATGTAGTTTATCTAAAAGTGGAATTTATGAATAATTTAACAATTGTAATATATCAACGAGTTAATTTTTATCAATTATTAATTAAATAATCATGCAAAACACACTAATAACAGCACATCTCTTTCTTGAAGATTATAAAAATAAATATCCTTGTTTTTCAATTGAGGCTTTACTTTTTGAATATGCCAATTCTTTCATAAAAGGCACTATTCAAGAAGTTGAGTTTAAGGAAATAATAAAAAAAATGCCAAATGTTTCACAAAATCAAACCATAATAAAATAATAAACAATGAATAAATTTAAAAATGAAATAGGCACTTACCGAATATTAGCTAATCAAATAGGCGAATATATTGAAGCTCCAATAAGTTTAAATAGTGGCGAATTTGTGACTTGTGAAAAAAAATTTATTATTGGAGTAAGACATAATTCTGATGTTCTATATTACGCTAAAGATTTTGATAAAGATGCAAAACTTGTAATGTTTTCAGACTTTGATTCAGCAATGAATCTTAGAAATGAATTAGATAAACTTACTAAAACACATAGATATTATGTAGTGTCCATTATTGTTGACGATTATTCAAACTAAAATTAAATATATGATACCGAACGCAAAACAAGAAATTAAAAATGTAGTTAAGTTTTACTCAAACAATAGTAATGATTATTTTATGTATTCCATTGATGAAAGGCATTTTGGAATTATTGAAATGAAAGTGTTTGAAAAAAAATATGATTTAAACCTTCGACTTACAAGTGATTCAAAAATCATAGAAAAAAAAGATAAAAACGAAATAACTGTTGAGGAATTTTTTAAAAAAGTAATGTTAAAAGTAGGGAATGTAAGGTTTAATAAAAAAGTCCACACAAAAACTCATTTTTATAATTCAGTTGCAATGTTTTTAGATATGATTTTAGGTAGTTTTAAGAACACAAAAAGCATATCTAAAGAAATGTTTGATGATAGAATATTCAAAAAGTAATATATTATGAATAAGGCGAATAGTATATATATTGCTAATTTGAGGCATGGTAGGTTAATTTCATTTTTCCGTAACCTTGAATCTATTAAACGTGAAAAAACCGAAATTGCTGAATTAGATAAATTTAATAGTGAGTTGAATTTAGCACATGATATTGATTCAGACAGTAAAGTCATTGTTGATTATTTGAAAAACGAAGTTACTGTTTTTGAAAATGCTGAAAACTTTTGGAATTATTTTAAGGGCGAAGCACCTTATTTTGCTGAACGCAGTTTTTATGGTGAAATCCTAAAACGTAATAAGAGTAATGACAATTTCAAATCAACAAAAGAATTAAATCATTATGTTTTGAATGTATTGCCCGACTATATTGCAATAGAAGCAAATAAGCAAACAGGCAGTAAGCATACAAAATCATTTGATTACGAGTTGTTTTACGATAAGTTTTCAGGAAGGAGGTCGGATATTGTAGAACAAAATAATACTGCATATTTCCCAAATAAAAATACAACATTTGATGAATGGCAACAAAAAGCGGAGGTTATAGAAAATATACCAATATCCCATTCAAGAAGTCGTGCAATATACAAACTTCATAACAACATAATATTGATAGAAGATGATGTTATGCCATACAATATTTTTTTAAAACCACATACGGAATCAAGGCTTGATATTAACATAGAAACAACAAAGGAAAATAAAGCGTTATTGAAAAAATACAATGGTGAAATTGATGAGAATTTTGGATATACGGATGAGGGTTTTGGGATACCATTATTCAAATCAACTGAAAATGCTTTTAATTTCACAAAAGAACAAGGTGGTAATTACAATAATTAATTTAACAAAAATAACATGAACCAAATCGAGACTTTTTTACAAGAAAACCCAAATGAAATAGAAATTTACGCAATGGGAGGATTAGTCGGAGGCAACTCTGAAATTGATATGTCTGTTTTACCACAGGAATTGATTGATGAAATTAACGAACTCAATCAAATTACGGCTAATTATACAGACCAGTCAGTAGTTGATATTGAAAAGGATAATATTAAACTCATTGAAAAAATCATCAATGAACATTTTCCTGAATCATTACAGCCGATTATTGATAAACAGTTGGTAAAACAAAAAGCCGAACAAGATGCTGA
>JBAYGQ010000509.1:0-2763 GCA_041666585.1 Bacteroidota bacterium | reverse complement strand
GTACGGTGTTGTTGAGTTCGGGAAAAATTTTGAAGTTCTCAGCATTGATGAAAAGCCTAAGATTCCGAAGTCAAAGTATGCTATTCCGGGGCTGTATGTTTTTTCGAAAGATGTTGTAGAAATTTCAAAAGCTCTGAAGCCGAGCAAAAGGGGGGAGCTTGAAATTACGGATGTCCAGAAAGTTTACCTCTCACAAAGCAGACTGAATGTAGAAATTATCGGTCGTGGAATTGCATGGCTCGATACAGGTACTCCGCAAAGCCTTATCGAAGCCGGCACTTTTATTAATGCAATAGAAAAACGTCAGGGCAGAAAAATTGCCTGTCTCGAAGAAATCGCCGTTGAACAGGGCTTCATCTCAAAGGACGAGTACATCAAGACTGTAAACGCACTGCCCAACTGTTCGTACAGAGATTATTGCCTCGGGTTGATTGAGGAATTATAAAATTTTTTAAATATATTTGGAGGTTGAGATGCTTGCTCAAATCAGACAATTTACAAAGGAACACAGATTAGGTACTTCGATTGCCTCAACAACGATACTGGTCTTGATTATCAAAATTTTAAATTATAAACCGGATGTATTTGAAAATACTGGAACAGTACTTGGTTTAATTGCACCTTCAATTTTAATTTTTCTGTCTGCAACAATTAGAGAAAGCAGAGAATCATTTATGAAATTGATTTTAATTTATAACATCATTTTTTCAGTAATACTATTTCTATTATTATTTCTCGGACTTGATAACTTTAATAAATTTTTCTATGGATTTGTTATATCAATGTTTGGATTCTATATGATTTATTATTTTATAGAATTCAGAAACAAACCTTTTAATAAATAAAAGAAATAAATTATCTTACTTCAGCAGAAATACCCACATCACTTTTTTCGGGTACAAGCAAAGACAGAGTGCCTTCAAGATTAGAGGCGGCAATCATCATACCTTGTGATTCGACTCCCATTATTTTTACGGGTTTCAGATTTACCAGAACAAGAGCAACTTTTCCGATTAATTCTTCTGGTTTGTAATGCTCTGAGATTCCGGCTACGATTTGCCTGTGTTCTACGCCGATGTCAACTTTCAGCTTAAGTAATTTCTGAGATTTTTCAATTTTTTCAGCGGAAATTATTCTGCCTGTTGTGAATTTTATTTTCTGAAAATCATCAATCGTGATTAACGGTATTTCAGTTTCGTCAACCGCTTTTTCAGTTTTATGACCGAGTTTTGCTATTTGCTGTTCGATTGTTTCATCCTCAATTTTAGAAAAAAGTAATTCGGGTGTTTTAAATTTTAAACCTTCTTCGATAGTCGGATAAGGGGTTTCGTCCCAGAAATTTTTGCATGTAAATCCGAAATTCGGTTTACCCGTATGCGGTTTTGAACCGAAGAATTCAAATATTTTCTTTGAAGTGTGCGGCACAAAAGGAGCAAATAGAGTAGCGAGAGAATGCACAAGCTGTAAACAGATATAAATTGTTTTTGCTGTTGTGTCTTTATCATCCTTTATCGTTTTCCAGGGTTCTTCGTCATTAAAATATTTATTGGCGGCACGAGCGATATTCATCGTTTCAGTAATTCCGTCTTTGAATTTGAATCGTTCATACAGGTCGGAGGTTTTCTCTTTTCCGTTCCACAAAGCATAAATTAAATTGATGTCGTTATCTGAAAGAATTTTTCTTAATTCATCGGGAACATTTTCAATCAATGTATCGAGATCTCCGGTACTTGCCTCGAAATATGTAATCAGATTCTTCCAGTATAGTCTTAACCACTTGTATTTTTCAGGTAGAACAGGGATTTTGCCTGCGAAATTTTTATCCGCGAACTGCATAGTCCGGTTTACAAAGTTTCCGAAAATAGCGGTTAATTCATTGTTTGTGCGTGCCTGAAAATCTTTCCATGTGAAGTCTGCATCTTTAGTTTCCGGAAGGCTCATTGCAAGTGTATAGCGTAGAGCATCTATATGGCTCGGGTCAGGGAAATCATTTATAAAATCACGAAGGTCAATGCTCCAGTTACGGGATTTGGAAAATTTCTGTCCTTCCAAATTAAGAAATTCATTTGCCGGTACGTTATCGGGAAGTATGTAATTATCTCCGCGTGCATTTAAGATTGCAGGAAAAATCAAAGTATGAAAAACAATATTGTCTTTTCCGATGAATGCTACATATTTAGTTCCTTCACTCTGCCACCAGTTTTTCCAGTCTTCCGGAGATGCTTTACCTTCCTGCGATAGTTCCAGCATCAGTTCCTTAGTTGCTGAAATATATCCCAGTACAGCTTCGAACCAGACATACAGAACTTTGCCGGCTGACTTACTTTCTGGAACATCGGGAATGTTGTCAATTTTAACTCCCCAAGTCAAATCACGTGTGATTGCTCTTTGTGCAAGTCCCTGTTTTAGCCAGCTCCGGCTTTGCTGAAGGACATTATCTTTCCAGTCTCCGCTGTGGCTTTCAATATATTTTTCGAGGAAACCCTGAAATTTATCAAAGCGCATGTACCAGTGTGTTGTCTTTTTCACAACGGGAGTATCTCCCGAAACAAGGCTGACCGGATTTTTCAGTTTAAGCTGGTCATAGTAAGCACCGCAACTGTCGCACTGGTCACCCCTTGCATGGTCGTGTCCGCAGTTCGGGCAGATGCCTTCAACGTACCTGTCGGGGAGGAACATCTGTGCTTTTTCATCGAAGTACTGTTCTTCTTCCAGATCAATTAAAAATCCTTTTTGTTTTAAATCTATGAAAAATTCACGTGC
>JBAYGQ010000508.1:0-2766 GCA_041666585.1 Bacteroidota bacterium | reverse complement strand
TAAAAGTTTTTTTCAAAGAGCATTCAACGCGAAAAAATAAGTATCGTGATGATAAATTAATTGTATCAAATTCAGTGCCAATATTTAAAAATCTTACTCCTAAACCGATTCTGCCAACTGAGGCGGAGATTGCTCTGAATCCTCGCGCAAGAAGTGCAAAACTCAGGATTGGAGAAAAAGTCTGAGTAATTAAGAATTAACAATTAATAATTATTTTTTTTAATTTTATTTATTAGTGAAAAGCTATTCAGAATTTTCGGGAAATCGAATTGGTACTGTCATCCTGAACTTGTTTCAGGATCTTTCTTTCATCCTATTTGAAGAAGTATGCTGAAACGATTTCAGCATGACATTTTTCAATGAACTTTTTTTTAGAATGAACTCGATAATGTAATAATCAAGCCGACGAAACGTTATAGATGCAAGTAAATATAGTTTTTTTTTAGTATGTTTTTATTCTATTATACACGGTAATCTAAATGATACGTTTTCTTGTTATCTTAATTTTAATAGTAGTCGGTATCGTGGTTTTATCTTCTTTAGTAACCCGCACACTCAGACGGATATTCTCACCTTTAGATGTTTCCTCTAATACGAAAAAAACTGATAAAAAAAATAAAGTTCAGGATGTCGTCTATCAGAAAGACGATGTAGTTGTTCTTAAAGGCGAAGCCAAAGACAGAAATGAAACAGATTAAAATATTAAAAATGAAAAAGAAAATAATTGAATAAAGCACCGGTCATAGCGGCTATTGACATAGGAACAAACTCCTTCCACCTGGTTGTAGCTTCTGTAAACAATCGCGGTATGATGAAAATTTTTACACGCGAGAAAGAAGTTGTAAGGCTCGGCTCCAGCGGCAGGGATATGAAATTACTTCAACCGGATGCTATTGAAAGAGGTGTGAGAACACTTAAAAATTTCACTGAAATTGCAAAAAGTCAAAAAGCTGAGATTAGAGCTGTAGCTACAAGTGCCGTACGCGAAGCAGAAAATAAATATGAATTTATCGAACGTGTTAAGAACGAGTTGGGTGTTGACATTGAAATCATTTCCGGTGCAGAGGAAGGCAGATTAATTTTCATAGGTGCAATGCATGCATTACCATTATACAGTCAGAAATCTTTAGTGATTGATATAGGCGGCGGGAGTACTGAAACTATCATAGGTTTCAACGGACAGGTGAATTATGTACACAGTGCAAAACTGGGTGCGATACGCCTTTCCAAAATGTTCTTTCCTGATGATACCATAACAGAAAAACAGATTGAAGAATGCAGAAATTATATTCGCGGTGAATGGTTTCCTACAATGTCCGCACTTGACGAAACAGGTTTTACAACAGTTGTGGGTACTTCAGGAACTATTCAAAATATTGCGGCGATGGCTGTTGCGGCAAAAGGTGAGAAATTGCCCGATGTACTGAACGGTCTTACTGTTTCAGGGAATGAAATATTGCTTGTTATAAAAAAAATTACAAAGTGCAAAACTCTGAAGCAGAGAGCGGAAATTCCCGGAATAGATTCAACAAGAGCTGATATAATTGTCGGTGGAGCGTTGATTCTTGAGCATGCACTCAAAACTTTGAAAATACAAAATATTCTTATTTCCTCTTATGCTCTGCGTGAAGGAATTGTATTCGATACAGTTCAAAAAATGAAGGATATTCAGGAGTACAGACATTTATCTCATTTAAGGTTTGATACTATCACAGGTCTCTGTCAGAGATACAATGTAGATATAGTTCATGCTGAACATGTTAAGGATTTGTCATTAGCTATTTTTGACGGCATACAGAGTTTACACGAACTTGGTTGCGAGTGCAGGGAGTTGCTCGAAGCGGCGGCTTTATTGCACGATGCGGGGTATTATATCTCACATGATCAGCATCATAAGCATAGTTTTTATATAATAAGCCAGTGTATAATGCCCGGATTTACTAATAATGAAGCTGAACTGATAGCCAATATTGCAAGGTATCACCGCAAAAGTCATCCGAAGAAAAAGCATGAAAATTTTGAAAAACTTAGCGACATACAAAAAAGAACTGTTTCCATTCTTGCAGGTATTTTGCGTATTTCCGAAGGTCTCGACAGAAGAAGGATGCAGGTAGTTAAATTGTTAAAAGCTCGCATCGAGAACGAAGAAATTATTATTTCTATCTTTTGCGAAAAAAATAATTCTATTTCCGATATTGAAGAATGGGGTGCTAACAGAAGAAAAGCTTTATTAGAGGAAACTTTTAATAAAAAAGTAAAATTCGAACTTCATGAAAAAAATGCAATATTTCCGGTTTATCACTCCTGATTTTTTTTAACATCGCTTTTACAATCCACAAGAATTAATTAAAATAATTTACTATTTCAAATTGCCGTTTACAACAGGTTATTTATACAATTTAATCTACTTTATTTAGCTATTGCTAAAATATTTGTTTAAAATATCAAAAATAATTTTTATTTTAGTGCTACATTTATTAAATTAAATTTTTATTTGTAGTGGAAAAAATGACAAAACAATATTTATTTTTATTACATTGGGAAAATTCCATATAAAGAACAGAAAGTTTTTGACAAGAAAATAAAATCAAATAAATTACAAAGATTATGAAAAAATCAAAGCTTACGAAGAAAAATATTTTTTTGAATTGAGAAAATTTATAAATTCTTGTATTAAATTTACCAAGTAATTTCAATTTTGTAGTATATAATATTATAAACTTAATCACGATAGAAATTGTTTATAAATGAAAAATATAAATTTGT
>JBAYGQ010000507.1:0-2770 GCA_041666585.1 Bacteroidota bacterium | reverse complement strand
ATTTCTGAGCAAATTTCTGATATTTTCAAAGAGGAAAAATTGTTCTTTGTTATCATTACAAAATGTCCCAAACCGATAACTGAGATCAGCAATCTTGTTAAAAAGTAGTTGATCCTTTCTCAATGTTTTATCTGTTATATTATTATTCTCTATCTCATCGATGACAAATTTTATAATTTGTAAGAATGTGTGCATGACCTGATGGCGATTATTTGGCAAAAGTTTTGCTTTTAGACTGGTAATATTTATTATATCTGATTCGATTTTAAAAGTTTTTTCAATACCGTCGTTAGAAGAGCTAATTTTATTAATTTTAGAACTAATATCATATGAATGTTCCTCTAACAAGCGCAGTTGTTTCTTCAGCTCTTTGTTTATAGCACCTACATTTTTGAATCGATAATTCATATGGATATGTTATATTTAATTTTTCGGCAAACTTACCCAGGGGGTCAAAAAGTAATTTCGCAGAATGCTCGCTTGTATCAGAAGTTTTTGGCTTCCCTCCTTAGTGAAATATATAAAGGAAAAGGAAGGCAAAAATTTGAGTTCAAGAAATTTGCACACGTTGGCATAAATTTGAACAAATTTCTGGAACCTGATACAAGCTGTTAGGCGATGTTTTTAAAGTTAAAAAATTAGCGTTGGAACATTTCAACTACAGAATCATGTAAATTTTTATTAGTTGCAATTATTGACGTGGTTTCTTTTGTTACATTATTACCTTCAATGTCGGTTACTTTACCACCAGCTTCTTCGACTATAATTTTTAAAGCGGCAAAATCCCATATTTTTGTTTCGGCCTCAATCATAATATCAATTTTCCCTTGTGCTAACAGATGATAGCACCAAAAATCGCCAATCCCCCTATGCCCGCTAGTTTGTTTAGAAAGCTCCAGCAGAGGGTCAAGATAGCCATGCTTTTGAAAATATTTTATGCCACCGAAACAAAAATATGAATCTGCTAAATTTTGAATAATTGAAACATGAGTATTCTTTTCCTGAAAAAAAGCACCTCTGCCTTTTTCGGCGAAAATCATTTCATTCATCGCAGGTGCGTTAGAAACACCTAAAATAATCTCTCCACCTTCCAATAAGGCAATTTGTGTAGCGAAGAGAGGAATTTTTCGTGTGTAGTTTTTTGTTCCATCAATCGGGTCAATAATCCATTGATACCTGGAATTAATATTGTCATTGCCTGACTCTTCGCCGAAAAAGGCATGGTCAGGAAAAGAGTCTTTAATCGTTTCAATGATAACTTTTTCAGCTTGAGTATCTGCAATAGTGACTGGCGATTGGTCAGACTTTTTTTGCCACGTCAAATCATCGGAATAATATCTCATGATAATTTCTTCCGCATTTTTTGCCGCTTTAATTGCAACTAATAAAAATTTACTTTTATCCATAGAAGGGTTATTTTTTAACTTTAAATATTTCGCCATTCCGCGCAAGGAGTGAGCGAAGCGAGCGGATTGCGCGGAACGTCAGGATTATGAGAAGTTCCGAACGTAGTGAGGAATTTGGGTGAAGAAGTCTGCAATACTTCGTAACCTCATAATCCTTGTTATATTCCCCGAAGGGCTGAAATTCAGTGCAACGTCCCGAAGGGAAATTTCAGAGTAAGCGTGCGGGCGAATATTCATTCAATATCTGGACTTAACCCTGCTGATTTTATTGTTTTTAATGCGTGGTTTAATGTAACAACAAATCTCTTTTTGGAATAAATTAAGTATTTTTTTCTATATTGTGAAGGTGTAAAATTTACAGTTATAACATTTGCTCCAGCGTTAAAACCTAAAATTTGTCCACCTTTTTTAATTTTTTCGAGCGCACTGACTGTTGGAATTAAAACGTTTTTTAACATTATTCTCCAGATTGCCAAGGTATTTAGTGTTAAATCGAAATCCCCATGTGGCTCTTTTTTTAATGGTGTATTTTCATTAGGAACAAATGGTGCCGTGCTTACAAATTCTGTATTGAGTTTTTTAGCAAGCAAAACATCTTCCGCAATACTCTCTATTGTTTGTTCTGGCAATCCTGTGATATTACCTGTTCCAACTTCAAATCCTAATTCTTTTAACCATTTTAAACACTGCAATCTTTGTTCCAAGGGCTCGTGCCTAATTTTCTGAAATAGTATAGAATCAGAGGTTTCAAATTTTAATATGTAGGCATTGGCTCCAAGTTCTTTAAATTTTTTATATTGCTCTTTTGAACGATTCCCCAAGCACAAAATTATGTTGTTTATTTTTAGTTCTTGTTTAATTTTCGGAAGAACTTCTTCAACTATCTTGTCTGTGTTTGGATCTTCTCCGCTCTGAATAAAAAGCGTTTGTATCCCGAGAGCATTAATTTGTTTAGCAACAGAAAAAATTTCCTCAGGTGTTAATCGGTATCTTTCAAGTTTTTTATTTGAGTATCTTATTGCGCAATAATCACAATTTTTTCTGCAATAATTAGAAATTTCAATAACACCTCTTACAAAAACCTTGTTTCCAAAAAATTCTTGTCTAGTTTGTTTTGCTTGCTCGAATAATTCTTTTTGTAAGCTACCTCGCGCTTTAAGAAGCTGAACAATTTCAGATTTATTTATCTTTCCAAATTTTAGGTTTTCTATAATTTTATTAGTCATAATATCTACTTAATTTATTCCGCATAATTAAATCTTTCTATTTGAGCCCGCCCGCTTATTGAAACGTATCGGCATCATCCGAAGTTTTTGTGCAGCGATAGCGGAACAAAAATTTGGGAGAAGGAATTTTTCTTACCT
>JBAYGQ010000506.1:0-2775 GCA_041666585.1 Bacteroidota bacterium | reverse complement strand
GATAACCCCGTAACACCGTCTAATACAGATCCTACTATTATGAGTTTATCGAAAACTCACGGTGTGGTAGGTCTTGAAATTGAAATAAACGGTGCAGGTTTCGGTAGTACTCAGGATACAGGATATGTAACATTCGGAGGTATAAAGACACTTCAGACGGATATAACCCAATGGAGCGATAGTAAGATTAAAACTAAAATTCCTGTTGGTGGGAAGTCGGGTAAAATAACTGTTTATGCTAAGGGTAAAATAAGTAATTCTTTAGATTTTACAGTTGATTCAATAGCACAAGGTGCACCCTATGTTGATGAGATAATACCTTCATCATTTAAGCCCGGTGATATAATCGAAATAAGCGGTACTGATTTTGGCAATGCACAGGCTTCTGGATTTGTAGATTTTAACGGTTTGCGACCCAATCCGGTGACAGATTATCCTTTGTGGACAAATAATAAAATCAACGTAAAGGTACCTGCTGTAAATACCGCAGGTACCCTTTATGTTTTTCAGAATAATAAGAAAAGTAATTTAATAATTTATACTGTTGTCGGTCTTCCTACGATTACAAATATATCTCCGAATCCTGCTGTGAGTGAAACTGTAATCACTATTACAGGAAATAATTTCGGTGCTATCCGTAATGCTCAAACCAGTTATGTAAATTTTAAGGGATTCAAACCTGCTGATAATGATTATATTTTATGGTCGAATACACAAATAAAAGTCAAGATACCTGCTAATGTATTGTCTCCTTGCAAAGTTCAGGTTTGTGTAGAAGGTAAATTATCAAATGAGTTTGAAATAACTATTGTGCAACCTACTCCCCCTCCTGAAATAACAAGTATAGCACCTAATTCAGCAATGGCAGGAGAATTGATTACTGTAAACGGTACAAATTTCGGGGACCCGAGAGGAAGCAATTACGTTACATTCAACAATATTCAAGCTTCAGCTTCTGATTATCAGTCATGGACCGCTACTCAAATAAGAGTGAAAGTTCCGGTTAATGCCAGTTCCGGTCTATTAAAAGTAAATGTTGACGGTCAGATAAGTAACGGATTTAATTTTACTGTGATTATTCCAAGCGATGATACTCCGGTTATTGATTATCTAAATCCAAATATTCTCCAGATTGGGCAGGTACTTGAAATAGTCGGACAGAAATTCGGAAGTACCAGAGGTACGAGCTATATTACTTTAAACGGTCAGCAACCTGACCCGGTAAATTTTACTTCCTGGTCGGCAACATCTATTAAAATAAAAATTCCGGTCGGAACTCAAACCGGAAATGTTGTAGTAAATGTGAACGGAAAATCCAGCAACGCAGTATCACTTACTATACAACAACAGAACTATTATGTAAGTGAAGTCGAAATACCTGCGGGTTCTTTCATAATGGGGTCTAATTATAAACCTAACGACTATCCAGAAGAAACTCCGCCCCATACAGTAAATATTACAAAACCTTTTTTGATGAGTAAATATGAGATTACTCAACAAATATGGCAGACAATAATGAACGGTTCGAATCCCAGTAAGAATAAAGATGACAGTAATCCTGTTGAACAGGTTTCATGGGTACAGGCTGTTCGGTTTTGTAACGAATTATCGACTTTGACTCAGCTTACCCCCTGCTATACTATTAACGGAGATGATGCAACATGTAATTTTGATGCTAACGGTTTCCGTTTACCTACTGAAGCAGAATGGGAATATGCCTGCCGTGCGGGAACAACAGGAGAATTTTACGCAAGTATCGGAAGTAGCGGCTGGTATTTTGATAATTCATTAAGTTTGATGCATCATATAGGAGAAAAATCTGCAAACGCTTTCGGATTATTTGACATGCATGGTAATGCTCTTGAATGGTGCTGGGACTGGTTCGATCCCGATTATTATGCTGTAAGCCCTGCATCAGATCCCAAAGGTCCAACAACCGGTGCAGGAAAAGTTTTCAGAGGCGGTTCTTACAGAGACGATGCAATTGATTGCCGGTCAGCACGCAGAGACAGTAAAGGTACTATTTATGTAGATGATAATCTTAGTTTCAGAGTAGTACGTAAGAAATAAAAAATAAAAAATTATATTTAAAAAGGCTTCTTTTTTAATAGAAGAAGCCTTTTTTTTGAAACATACTTGTTTACTTTTCGTATATTTAAATAACATAAATATCAGGAGAAGTTATGAATAAAAGATTGTATCGCTCACAGAAAAATAAAATTTTAGGCGGAGTAGCCGCAGGGGTAGCTGATTATTTTGATGTTGACCCTGTATTAATCAGAGCATTGTTTGTGATTGCCACTTTCGGCTGGGGAGCTAGCATAATCGCTTATATTGTACTTTGGATAATCATTCCTGTCAAACTCGAATTCATTGATTATAATCAAAAAGATTCGCAAACAACTTCTGAAATTAATAATGATTATACACAAGAAGTATCACATTCAATTGCGCGAAAAAAAAATAATAAGCG
The DNA here is from genome assembly GCA_041666585.1 of Bacteroidota bacterium. Classification (GTDB taxonomy): domain Bacteria; phylum Bacteroidota; class Ignavibacteria; order Kapaibacteriales; family UBA2268; genus JBAYGQ01. The sequence goes on along the minus strand of JBAYGQ010000506.1, from coordinate 302 downwards.
TATGATAGCTGCTATAATACTGATTTTTTTAGGTTCAGTATGGATGCTTGATAATTTTATTCCCGGGATTAGATTCGGACACATAGCCCCTTTGATTTTTATTGCGGTAGGTATTCTTATTCTTATGAAAGCACCGTTTTTCCATAGAGGTCAAGGGGAATTAAAATGAAAGCTTCACATATATTTTGGGGTGTATTTTTTATTTTCTTAGGTATTTTTCTGTTCCTTACTCAGGTAAATTTATGGTTATGGGACTTAGGTTCTTTACTTAATTTTTGGCCTGTTATCCTTGTTTTATGGGG
>JBAYGQ010000505.1:0-2793 GCA_041666585.1 Bacteroidota bacterium | reverse complement strand
CGGGAGGCGTTTAACACTCCCGTTTTTTGTTGCCTCACTTGTGGCAACGTGGTACGGAAACATCCTCGGTATCGGAGAGTTTGTTTATACATCGGGAGTAGTCGGTTGGGTATGTTTCGGTCTGCCTTATTATTTTGCAGGTGTAGGTTTTGCTTTTTTTATTGCAAAAAGAATCAGAGAATCGAACGTAAAAACAATACCCGAACAGATGACTTTAAAATACGGCGAAAAAGTAGGTTGGTTCTCGTCTTTGCTTGTGCTTGTAATATCGGTTCCAGCCGCTTATATTTTAATTCTCGGTGTAATCGTTCAGCTTTTTACAGGTTGGGAACTTTGGATTTGCATCAGTTTCGGAGCCTTTCTGTCCCTCGTATTTCTTTTTAAAGGTGGATTCAAAGCTGATGTTTACACAAATTCCGTGCAATTTATTCTGATGTATCTCGGTTTCTTTGTGCTGATTTTCTTTACAATTTCCAGACTTGGCTCACCTGCAGAAATGCTTACGCATCTTCCTCATGCACACAAAACTTTTACGGGTAATGCAGGAATCCAGTTAATCATAGTCTGGTTTTTAATTTCCCTGCAAACTTTCGTCGATCCCAGTTTCCATCAGCGTTGCTCTGCTGTTAAAACTCCTTCTGTAGCAAAGAAGGGAGTGTTGATTTCGGTTTTATTCTGGGTACTGTTCGATTTAATGACCTTAACGGCAGGTTTATATTCCCGCGCTTTTTTTGATATTCCATTACCGGTTTCAGCATTTACGGTTCTTGGCGAAAGTGTGCTTCCCGTGTTTTGGAAAGGTTTTTTTGTTGTTTCGCTTTTAGCTACCGTAATGTCAACTTTGGACAGTTATGCTTTTATTTCGGCTGTTACAATAGGGAATGATATTCTTTCACCTCTGCTCAAAAAAATAAAACCTGAAAAAAGTTTTTCTGCTGAAACACTGACTAAGTGGGGTTTACTTCTTACTTCTGTTGCGGGTGTGTTTATGGCGATTATTCTTCCTTCGGCTGTGCAGTTGATATATAAGACTGCATCTGTTGCTATTCCGGGTTTGCTTGTACCGCTGATGCTGAGCTATTCGGGAAGATTCGAAATACAAAAAAAACAAATATTTATTTTAATGTTGTCTTCGGTAGCTTTGGCTTTATTCTGGATGTTCTCGAGAGCTTTTGATTTTATCGGTATTGCACAAAATAATATTTTGGGTGCAGTTGAGCCGATGTTGCCCGGATTGATTTTATCTGTTATTTTTGCATTAATTTTTGTTAAAAAGAAAAGAGTATCCGATGAAAAAAGAATATCTTAATATTTCGAACGGTCTGAGTGCATTGCGTATTGTGCTGGCTTTGCCGCTTGCATATGCACTTTTGCATTACGACAATATCTCAGTTATGATTTTGTGCTTTGCCGCTTCTCTTACAGATATAGGCGACGGATATTTTGCACGCAGATTAAATCAGATTACTGAATTCGGTAAAATTATTGACCCTGTTGCAGATAAGATATTCGTTCTCACTTTTGTTGTAATAATGCTGATGCAGGGGCGAATACCAATGTGGTTTATGGCTTCGGTTTTCGGAAGAGATATTTTGATTTTGCTCGGCGGACTCTATCTGACAAATAAATTAAAATACGTAGTTCCGTCCGATAAAATCGGTAAAGCGGCTGTTTCCGTTCTCGGTTTGACTTTACTCGGTTTAGTATTTGACCTCGAATTTGTCAAGTCTTATGTAATCTATTTTTCTTTTGCCGTACTGATGTTTTCCCTTGCAAATTATCTGCTCCGTATGGTTAAACTGCTTAGAGAAAGCGGTAAGAAGAATTCTGAATGCTAAATTTCACTGACTCTGTCATTCCCGCGAAAGCGGGAATCCATCTTACTCTTGTTCCAAAGCTCCTGCTTTGGAACATTCTTCTACTGCCAAACCGAACGACACTGTCATTCCCGCGAATGCGGGAATCCATCTTCTTTATAGTTAAAAGTTTATAAAGTTCGTAAAGTTTATAAAGTAAATTGTTGTTTGTTTTTTAGCTTTGCGTCAAACTTTGCGTACTTTGCGGTTAAACTCCTAAAAAGATTTCTATGGTATGTGTGTTAGGTTAAAATTGAAGAGAAAACCCTAAATCCATTTGAAAAATGGCGAAGGAGGTATATATATTTTATTTTCTTTACTTCAATATTCGATATTTATTATTCAATATTCGAAATTATTTTGTTCATAAACATAAGATAGATTCCCGCTTTCGCGAGAATGACAACCTTGTCCCAAATGTCAATCATTTTGTTGCCTGAAGTATAATTTCTATTGCTTTCTTTGTGTCTTCTCTGCTGATTTGGAAATGGAAGACTGCCCTTATTAAACCGCCGCCCATAGGGATTATCCGCAATCCGCTGTCCTGACACTTTTGAATAAATTCCAACTGTTCTATTTTATCTGAGAGCCTGAAAATAACAATGTTTGTTTCTACATTTTCAAGTGAGATTAAGATTTGTTCGGATTGTGCAATACACTGTGCAAAAAGTTTTGCATTTTCGTGGTCTTGTTTAAGCAGTTCTAAATGATGTTCGAGAGCATAAATACCGGCTGATGCAAGTATTCCGACCTGTCTCATACCTCCGCCGAGTTGCTTCCTGCGTCGTCTTGCTTTTGCGATTAGCTCTCTGCTAGATGCTATTACAGAGCCCACAGGCGCACCGAGAGCTTTAGAAAGGCAGACGGTAATTGTATCGAAAGGCTTTGCGTAATCTTTAGGAGCGATACCGGTTGCCGTGCAGGCATTCCAAAGCCT